>CAIUQV010000678.1 GCA_903901375.1 uncultured Ignavibacteriota bacterium | reverse complement strand
CACTTTCGTGGGCTTTGTTGTTTTAAATCTATTTCCTTTACCAAATTATAAGTTTCAATCCTGCTATATATTTAAAATGTGAATCTGACGAGACAAGAGGAAGATTATGCTGTATTGATAATGCAGCAATCCAAATATCGTTTTCAGGTATAGGTGTACCTGCTGTTTTTAGATTTGATTTAATATTACCATAATGCTTACTTGTTTCGAAATTACATTCTAAACACTCACAACTTTTAAAATACTGCTCAAGTCTATTTATGTTAGATTTCACATTCTTAGAGTTATAAGCTCCATAAAAGAGCTCTCCATAAACTATTGTCGGAATGTATATTAACTCTGTTGAAGTTATATTGTCTATAATATGTTTGTCGCCACCGAAGAACTTTATGACAATATTCGTATCTAAAATAATACTACCACTCATTTTTGTCTATATTTTCACACCCGGAATTGATTGAAGATTCCATAATCTTTAAATCAGACTTTGGAATTGATCCAACAAACTTTAACAAGTCTTTTCCTTTCTTTCTTTTCTCTGGTTTTATAGACTTAATAAACTCCAACAATTTAAATTGTTGCTCTTTGTTGAAACTCTTAATAGTTTCTAATATTTGGTTTTGTGTACTCATTTTATAATTTATATAAATATAACAATTTTTCTCCTAAATAAGTATAAAATCTTTGCTCAAAGCAATAATGCTACCCAGGTAATCACTTCGTTCCAAGCAGCACTTTCACGGTTATTTCTTCCGTTCCTCTTTTTACTACAACTTCCACTTCCTGTCCAGGTTTGTAATTCCCGAGCGCAGCTGTGTAGTCGTAAAGATTGTTAATTACAGCATCTCCGAATTTCACCATAATGTCTCCTGCAAGTATTCCCGCTTTCTCAGCCGGACTTCCTGCCTGAACGCCTGATATCTTGTAACCGGCATCTGTATAACTGAAATCAGGTACAGTACCGACATAAACCCTTACAGATTTTCTTTCGCTTTTCTTGTCGTCATCTTTAGCAACAACCTTTGTAAATTCCGGTTTGGTTGCTCTTGTACCTAAATCCATCGTCATATCATAAACCAGTTTTAAAACTTTTGCTTCACCCTCTGCATTTATCTTGTCGTAAGTATCAGCAGGTTTGTGATAGTCTGAATGCAGGTCTGTAAAGAACATCAGTACCGGTAAATCTTTTCCGTAGAATGACGAATGGTCTGAAGGTCCGAATCCGTCCGGACTGTACGATGCTTTGAAATTATATTTCTTGTTCAGCAATTCAAACTCTGGCACCCAGTATGGCGATGTTCCCGTTCCGTTTAATATTAACTTATCATCTTTAAGTCTTCCTACCATATCCATATTTATCATCGCAACTACATTGTATTTCTTAAACTCGTCCGACTTAACAAAGTATGAAGAACCAATCAGACCCTCTTCTTCTCCGGTAAAGCAAAGGAACAGAAAACTTCTTTTCAGCTTTCCTTTTTCCGATGCAAGTTTCTGTGCTACTTCCATAACACCTGCTGTACCCGATGCATTATCGTCAGCACCGTAATGTACAAGCTTTTCTTTCCCTCTGTACATAGAGTTTGGACCGCCGTAACCAAGATGGTCAAAGTGTCCGCCTACAACTATCACTTCATTCTTCAGCACAGGATCATTTCCCTCTAAATAACCTATAACGTTACCAGTCTTTGCAATATCCTTTTCAAGGTCAACATCAAACTCCACTGACAATCCTTTTATCTCAAAACAATTTGGTTTTAAACTTGAGTTTATATCACTTTGAATTTTATTCAAATCATATCCTCCCAGCTTCAGGAAAGATTCAATCACACCTCTTTTAATATTTATCACCGGTAATCCTGCATTTTGAGTTACATAATCAAAGCCAACATCCATCAGTATATCCAGGTTGCTGGAAGTTGAATTTATCGGAGGAGTAATCACTATCACACCCGCAGGTTTGAATTCCTTGAAAGAAGCAATCTTTGTTCTAAGCTCTTCAAACTTTGCAAACTTATCATCACTCAGATTCATCGTAGTAGGAGAGTATCGCATTATCACTATCACCTTCCCTTCAACATTCACCATATTCCCGTCAGCATCTTTAAAGTCGCAGTAATCCAGCATCGGTGCGTTTATTCCGTATCCTGCAAAAACAACATCACCCTTTGCTTTTCCGGTTGCTGAAATTCCAAGAGGAGTAAAGTCCGTTGCATTTACATCCATCGTGCCCATATTGTTATAAAACCTTGTAACGTTAGCCTTACCCATCTTTACGCCGTTATTCATATCAAACCTTTGTATGTATGCACTGTCGCCTTTTGGTATCAAACCATATTTTGCAAATTCATTGCTGATGTATTGTCTCGCAAGAAAGTCACCCTGTGTTCCCGGAAACCTGCCTTCAAGTTTATCAGACGCAAGATATTTTATGTGCTCATAAATTTCTTCTTTCGTAATATCATTACTTCTGACTTT
>CAIUQV010000677.1 GCA_903901375.1 uncultured Ignavibacteriota bacterium | reverse complement strand
CCATGACTTTAGTCATGGGAATATGAATGTAAAATATCTCGTAACCGTTTCAACGGTTTCAAAACACAAAGTATTACGACCTTGAAAACCGCTTGTCCAGCTCTTCTGTGGTAAGCCTTATTACTGTAGGTCTGCCGTGCGGACATACGTATGGCATCTGAGATGCAAATAGCGAATCTATTAAATTGAACATTTCCTGATGCTGTAACCTTTCACCTGCTTTGATCGCACTCCTGCAAGAGAAAGATTTTGCAAGATTATCCCGCTTCTCCAGATTTAGCTGTACTTCGTATTCTTTGTACTGGTCTATCAGTTCCTGAAGTATTTTATCCTCGTTACCCGGTTTAACGTCAGAAGGTATTCCAGTGATTTCTATCACGTCGTTACTCACAAATTTTATCGCAAAACCGAGATTGTGTATTTCTTCCTGAAGTTCCTTTGCAAGCTGGAAATCTATCTTCGTTAATTTTACCTTTATCGGTAATAATAATTGCTGGGAAAATGACGACTGGGAATTCAGTCTCATCAAAGCTTTTTCATAAAGTACTCTTTCATGTGCAGCATGCTGGTCAATAATCATCAGTCCCGTTGCAGTCTCACACATTATGTACTTATTCTGATACTGCCAGAGGTTGAATTTTTCATCCTCATCTTTTTTATGCTCAAAAATATTCTTCTGAATTCCTTCATCTGAATTTAAAGGTATCTCATCTTCATTATCTGTATGAAGGTCATCTCTTCTCGATGCTTCAAATATAGAATGAACAGATGTAGTTCCTTTGGTAGCAGGGGAGCTTGAAAAGCCTGAATTAAATCCTTTAGGTGTAAAGTTCACGTCAGGTTTCTTATGTTCAAGATTGTCTGGCGTATTCTCGAATGACATAGTATTGCTGAAACCTATATCAAACGTAATGTTGCTCGCTCGAAGAGTATCTTTAATCGATTTACGGATAAATCCGAACATCGCACTCTCATCCTCAAACTTCACTTCAAGCTTTGAAGGATGAACATTGACGTCCACTTTCTTAGGGTCAATTTCGATGAACAAAAAGAACGAAGGATAGTCTCCCTTTTCTATTAAATCGTCGTATCCGGAATATACTGCAAAGTTTAAACTCTTATTCGTGAAGAATCTTTTGTTGAGATAAAAGAACTGGTCTTGCTTTGACTTCTTAGTAAATCCGGGTTTTGAAATAAGTCCGTTTATTTTAACTACCGAATGTTCAACCTTAACCGGTATGAGTGAATTCGCAAACTCTTCTCCGAACAGCTCTTTCAGTCTTTCTGACAATACAGTTTTTCTAAGACTGAAAATTAGTTCCTCATTATTGAAAAACCTGAAAGAAATTCCCGGATTTGAAACTGCCTGTCTTACAAATGTGTCGTATATATGCCTGAATTCTGTCTGGTTAGACTTCAGGAAATTCCTTCTTCCCGGTGTGTTAAAGAAAATATTTTTAACTGCAATTGAAGTTCCTGTTTCGGCACTGTCTTTTGATGCTTCAGTAATCTCATTCCCTTCAATCTTAACTACCGTGCCTAAATCTTCGCTTATGGTTTTTGTTTTCAGTTCTATCTGTGCAATTGCTGCAATCGAAGCAAGTGCCTCTCCGCGAAACCCAAGTGTCTGTATATTCTCCAAGTCTTCATACGTTGAAATCTTGCTCGTTGAATGTCTTTGGAAAGCAACTATGGCATCCTCTTCTGTCATTCCGCAACCGTTATCGGCCACCTGTATCAGAGTCTTGCCTGCATCTTTAATCAGTACTGTGATTTCGTCTGCACCAGCATCAATGGAATTTTCTATAAGCTCTTTCACGACTGATTCCGGTCTTCCAACAACTTCACCTGCTGCAATCTTATTGTATAGATTCTGAGGTAATATTTTTATCTTACTGCTCAATGTTAGTTATTTCTCAAAAACAGCTTTAATAAAATCATCGCTGTCAAATACCTGAAGGTCGTCTATCTGTTCACCAACTCCTATAAATCTGACTGGTATTTTCAATTCGTTGTTTATCTTCACCACAATGCCGCCTTTTGCAGTGCCGTCAAGCTTTGTGAGTATAATTCCCGTCACTTCGCCAAGTGCATTAGCAAATTCTTTCACCTGGTTTAAGCCATTCTGTCCTGTAGTGGCATCAATTACTATAAAAGTCTCATTGGGTGTATCTGGAATTACTTTCTGCATCACACGTTTCACTTTCTTCAGCTCTTCCATCAGATGTGATTTATTGTGTAGTCTTCCCGCAGTATCTATTATAAGCACATCAGCATTTCGTGAAACTGCTGCTGAGACTGAATCGTAAGCTACAGAAGCAGGGTCTTTTGTCGAAGGGTTCTGAATAATATCAACACCTGCACGTTTAGCCCAGATTTCAAGCTGCTCATTTGCAGCAGCACGGAAAGTATCGGCAGATCCAATAAGAACTGACTTGCCTGCTTTTTTGAAGTTATGTGCGAGTTTACCTATCGATGTAGTCTTGCCCACACCGTTAACACCTACTACCATTATAACGAATGGTTTCTTATGTATATTAAAATCAAAAGTCCTAAATGAAGAAGTTGAGACTGTAAAAATTTTCTTTATTTCATCATTGATTAAAACGTTTAACTCTTCATCAGTTTCATACTTATCTGACTTAGCTCTTTCTTTGATGTTATTAATAATCGTTTCTACTGTATCGTAACCGAAATCTGAGCTCAGGAAAATCTCTTCCAGTTGCTGTAAAAAATCATCATCAATCTTTTTCTTCGCTGTTACAAGTCTGGATATCTTTCCAAACAGGTCGTCTTTTGTCTTGGTTAATCCTACTTTAAGTTTACCGAATCCAATCTTATCAAGAAAAGACATTATTCCTCCGCATATTTTATAAAAGTTTTGTTAAGTTTTTTGCTATTATCATTCTCTGTACTTCCGAAGTACCTTCTCCGATTGTCACGAGTTTCACGTCGCGGTAAAGTTTTTCAACAGGGAAGTCCTTCGTGAATCCGTAACCGCCGTGAATCTGCACAGCTTCGTTTGTAGCTCTTACTGCAACTTCACTCGCATAAAGCTTAGCCATCGACGCAATCATATTAATATTTTCTCCAGCATCTTTCATCGTTGCTGCCTTGTAAATCAAAAGTCTTGCAGCTTCTATTTCAGTCGCCATATCCGCAAGCTTGAACTGAGTTGCCTGAAAATCGCTCAGGTGTTTTCCAAACTGCTTTCTCTGCTTGGAATATTTTACCGATGAATCCAGCGCTCCCTGTGCTATACCAAGAGATAATGCCGCAATAGCAATCCTGCCACCGTCAAGTATCTTCATCACTTGCTTGAAACCTTCGTGCTCAACACCTATTAAATTCTCTTCCGGGATTTCAACATCTTCAAAAATCAGCTCAGCAGTATCTGAAGAACGCATTCCAAGTTTATTCTCCTTCTTGCCTACTTTGAAACCTTTCATTCCCGGTTCAAGTATGAATGCTGATATTTTATTCTTACCGCCTGTTTTGTCTGTCGCTGCTGTAACTACGTAAGTACCCGCAACTGTTCCCTGCGTAATGAACATCTTGCTTCCGTTTAGTATATATTTCCCGTTTTTCTTCTCAGCAAAACTTGCCATCGATACTGCGTCCGACCCTGAAACGTTTTCAGTAAGTCCCCAGGCTCCGTATTTTCTTCCCGATACAAGGTCCGGCAAATATTTCTTCTTCTGCTCTTCGTTCCCGAATGAGTTTATATGATTCGTGCAGAGTCCGTTATGCGAAGCAACTATTAAACCTACGGAAGGATCAATTCTCGAAATTTCTTCTATTATAATAGCATATTCCACAGTACTGAAATTTGCACCGCCGTATTCTTCAGGGAATGTGATACCGAGAAAACCCATCTCTCCAAGTTTTTCTGCAACTTCATGCGGAAATTCCTGAGGCTCATCGTACTTCATAATAACAGGTGCAATAACCTTTTCTGAAAAATCTCTCGCGAGTTTCTGTATTTCTAACTGATGTTCCGATAGTTTAAAGTCCATATTATGTTAATTTTAAATTAGCGTTTAAGTTATAAAATCTCATCTATTTAAACAATTGAAACCGAATAAAATTCTTTTTATTAAAATAGTATGCGATATTATCTTTCATTTATGATATCCCGAAATTACAATATACCCTTAGATTCTAAAAATTATGTTTTATCATATACATTAAAACATTGAATATTGTATGCCGAATATATAATTTTGTTATACAGTATAGGATAGTTTATTCGTCACTTCCTTCTTAAAGTTGTAATGTAGGAGTTCGTATGCTGAATAAATGGGTTACGCTTTTTAAAATCTTAAAATCCTGATGGATTATTTTATTAAAAGAGTCGTTGTTATAATACTCCTAACATTTCTTTCCCAGAATGTCTTCTCTCAGCGCTATTTCATAAAATATTACGATATTGAAAACGGTTTGCCAACAAGAATGGTCTCAGATATTTGTCAGGATACTTCCGGTCTTATCTGGATGGCAACCTCCGAAGGTATTAGCTGTTATGATGGATTTAAATTCAATAATTTTAACAGTAAAGACGGTCTGCCTGAACAAAAGTATAAACGTATTAAATCAGACACCAGAGGAATTCTCTGGGCTTTACCTGTATATGTTTCCGATACATTGATTACTTATGAAAATAATGAAATTAAACGAATAATACCTGTTCACTTACCTTTGCCTCTGACTGAAACTAATGATTTTGATGTTCTGTATGAAGATAATAAACCTGTTGTATGTGTTGGAAGTGATTTAGGCGTTTTTTTGTATAAGAATAATTCATGGACTCAGATAATTGTTTCAGATGATCCAGTGAAAAATACTGTTACACGTGTTATAGCCGATAAGGATAAGTTCTATCTTGTTACAGGAACGGGAATATGTATACTCATTAATAATAATCTAAGCTGGGATTTGAACAATAGTATTTCCCTTTATGTGGAGGATATAATTAACATTGAATTTGAGAGCAAAGGAACAGCTGAAGAAAAACTCTGGGTATTAAGCAGAAACAGTATAGGTTATTTTTCCGGCAATGAGTACAAAACTTTTCTGACGAATTTAGATCTGCCTGATTTTACAATCAGAAAAAAGAACTCGTTTATTAAATTACACAGTAAGGGTAAAATATTCGTGGGCAATAATTTCGCCAAGTATTATATCGATAAACCAACAGGAAAAGTTTATCCTCTTTTGACAGTCAACGGTTTTTCTTCCGATGGTGCTCTTTCTATATTTATCGATAAAGAAGGAAATATCTGGTTTGCTGATACCAGAGGCGTAAATAAATTCAACAGATTATCACTGATGAATCATTATGAAATAAACGGATTACTTGAGAATGAAGTTACGGCCACGTCGGAGATGAACGACGGGAAGTTTGTTTTTGGACATAATAAAGGTTTATCCATCCTGGATAATGATTATAAGATAAAAAGGATCCTGTTTAATGCTGATCATAAAACTACCGCAAGAGTACATGATATGTTTAAAGACAGGGAAGGAAATGTATGGTTCGCTGCAAGTATGCTGGGTGTTGGTAAACTTTCAGCCGACGGAAAAATAAAGTGGTACAAGAAAAATAAAGATGATATTTATTTCAGTGTTCAGCAGGATGTTAAAGGCAAAATCTGGATTGGGGCTTTATCTGGTATCAATCAGCTATATTATATAGAAAATGATAATCTCGTTGAGTATAAACATAGTCATAAAATTGATAATTTGCTTAGGAAATTATTTCCTTCTGATAAAGGCGGACTTTATCTTGTTGGAATCAGAGGTTTGTGGTATGCTGATGAAAAAGGAGTAAAGAAATATTCTTCTCCGGACGGAGTGAAAGCTGATAATGTTTATTCTTACTATAAAAGCAGGGACGGCGTTGAATTTGTTGGCACTTCCGCAGGTTTGTACTTTATTCAAAATGAAGAGCTTATCAAATACGATAAGAAAGGATTGAATATCAAAAATCCTGTATATTTTATTCTACAGGATAATGAAGGATTTTATTGGTTTGGTACTAACGATGGAGTATTAAAATGGGACGGTTCGGAGAGAGTTGAGAAAATAAACACCAATAGCGGCCTCGCAGGCCATGAGACTAATCGTTCTGCAGGTTTGGTTGATTCAAAAGGTAATGTATGGATTGGAACAGACCTGGGATTATCTTGCTTTAAACAGGAGTATAACAGAAAGAAGATTCAGACTCCAAAATTGCTTTTGTATAATCTTGAGGACAGTAAAGGTATTCAGTATCATTTGAATGATAATTTATCGGTTCCTTACATTGATAATACTCTTATATTTAACTTTCGGGGTATTTCTTTTGAGAATGAAGATTTAATCGTTTACAGGTATAAACTGGAAGGCTACGACAAAGACTGGCAGGAAATTCATCAGTCAATGCTCGATAAAGTTAAATACGTAAATGTTTCTCCCGGTGAGTATACTTTCTGCGTTATGGCTAAAAACTTTTCGGGTGAATGGAGCGATGTAAAGAAATCAGGACTTATTAAAATTAATCTGCCTTTCTATAAATCCTGGTGGTTTATAGCTCTGATATTTATTGTATTTGGTGGTATGGTAGTTTTACTGGTGAAAATCAATGACCAGAAAGTACGGAATGAAAAACTGGAAAATGAAATTGCTAACCGTAAACGCATCGAACAGGAACTGAATGAAAGTAAAATTAAGTATCAGGATATCGTCGACCTTCTTCCTGAATCTGTGTTTGAAACTGACCTCAACGGTAATTTTACCTATGTTAATAATTTCGGATTAAATTTACTTGAATTTACACAGGAAGATTTCGAAAAAAGTGTAAATATAAAAAGCGTAATGCTGCCTGAAGATTATATTTCGTTT
>CAIUQV010000676.1 GCA_903901375.1 uncultured Ignavibacteriota bacterium | reverse complement strand
TTGATGCCTTTGTCATAAAAAGTAGCCCTTTTTATCTTTATACTACGGTTACATTACTTATGAGGCAACGAACGTATTTCTGCAATACCCTTGGTTACATTCTTTTTGACGCAATGCGGAGGTAAAATAGATGTAAAACTTAGTTTGGAATTCAGGATTAATATTGTTACATTGCGGATAAATAAAATATATTAAACATAAAGAAGAATTTAAACCAAAGAAGATGAAAATAGAATTGAAGGAAGGCGAAAGATACTATGCGACAGTAAAGAGCGGGATAGATTTGAATGATGAGACAATAGAAATGGAAGTAGAACTCAGGGGACCAGATGTGAGGAGGATATTGAGGGAGGCGAAGAAACTGCCTGCACATTTATCAACAGATGTACCAGATGAAGCATCGGAAACGTACAGGATACACATATATCTTGGAGATATAGCATACATAAAGATAGTGGATACTATATTGTACGTAAAGAAGGACAATGTACTTCAGATACTGAAAGACAAGCGTCATAATGTGAGGGTTTCCGTGTTATCGCAGATGCAGAAGAAAGATTACAATAGAATGACGGAAATAACTGAAACACTATTTGAGAATTATTATCCGGAGTACACACAGGAAGAACTGGATGCGAAAAGGAAAAAACACGAAGAATGGCTAAAGAGACAACCGGAGATAGAGGCACGGCGAGAGAAGAAATGGATGATAACATCAGCAAAAGCGATGGCAAAGAGAAAAATCATTAATGACAGGAAAAATGCACGGAGGAAAAAGTCAGAAGAGAGAAGAGCAAAAATTGAAAATGAGAAAAGAAAGATGAGGGAGAAAAAGGCAGAGGAGCGAAAACGGATAAAGAGGCAGAAATTTGATGAAGAGAATAAAAAGCGGATAGCAGAAGGAAAGAAGCCAAGAGTGTGGAAGGAAGAAGAAAAGTTTTATAGAATACCGAGAGGAGAAACAATTTATATGCTGCGACCGATGGACAAAATATGGCATGATGATTAGAGGAGAAAGAGAGAGGAGTTAGAATTTAGGAGTTAGAATTTAGGAGAGAGAAAGGAGCCAGGAGTCAGATAAGACAAAGAGATTGGCACACAGATAAAAGACGATTGAGACTGATTAACACTGATTTTTATTTAGGTATAAGAACTTTACCACCAAAGCACTAAAACACCAAAAAGAGCAGTTACCGACACGAATGGCGGTAGTACAGTTATTTTGTGAAAAGCAGGGGTTAGTCCCCTGCTTTTGAGATATCGGATTGGGTCTCTGATTTTATGCCGGATTGTTCTTCTGAATCTACAAGAGCTTTGATTTGTTTACGGAGTTTTCTTTCTTTTCTGTATGCGTATTCGACGAGATTGAGAGAGCCGATTACATTCTGGAGATTGTCCCAATAATCACCCTTAGGATCGTTACGGAGATTTATGAAAGTTTTTCCGTTGAAAGAACGGAACATAAGATTACCGATTTTCCCGTGAATTTTGCCAGTAAATATTGAATCTATTAATTGTGCCATAATATTAGTTATTATAATTAGTTTAAAATTATTAAATTAAAATACAGGGGACGGAAACCGTCCCCTGCGAAGAAGCGAGGTGAAATAAGGCAAAGCTGCGGAATATATTCGTGATAACATCCGATGCAAGCGGATGAATAAAATTGAGCGAACGAATCCGACAACATTGCTAATATTTCACCTTTGCTATTCATAACCATCAATGAACGAAACCTGATGAAAAATGAACAGCCTTACCATCTACCGTAAGCGTAACGAGACCCAAGTACGTTTTATGAGTCGAATAAGCCCCATAGAGACTTGCCGACTGATTAGAAAGCGTAGCTGTGAAATCGAGGGCTGTCGTTAGATTTAAAGACAGGTTATCTGATTTAACCGGAATAAAGTACAGACCAGGAACGGTATCCGCGACAGGGTCCGAACATTTAATAACTGCACCGAGCTGAATATAAAGTTCGACAGAAGTATCTATTTCAGCATTCGTACCGATAGGAGCAATTGCGACTTCGATTTCAGTTGAGCTAACGGAAACTGTTGTAGTAGTAACAGAGAAACCATTAACGAACGGAACGATAGAAGCCAAATCAGTAACATCGGACGAAGAAACGAAAGGATAATTTGCCTTAAAAATGCCGTTATACGGACTAATTCTATCGGGCGTAACATTATCCCACAGATTTTTGAAAGAAGGCAATCCATTAACTGCAGAAGCAAATTTACCGGTATTGCCAAATTTTTTCCTTGCGTTTACAGATTTAACGGAAGGAGTTTTACCACTAAGATGGGGCAATTCAGCCAGATAGGATTCGCCGCTTCTTACTTTGAATACCTGATCGCCGACTGCGCCCTGAATAGTGCCTAAGTGTCTATCTCTTACTTTAGCCATTGTTTTGACCTTTCAATTTAAGTTTAAAAATATTTTTACACTTTATTTCAATTTTATTATTCATTTTAATTAATAATTTAAGTTCATAAAAACACGGAACACCCCGTGCAGGTTTGAAGTACCAGAAACCAATGGTGGACTAAGGCCAGTGTAGCGTTGCACATTGACAAATATGACCCTGATTGAGAAGAATTTAGTATAATTATTAAGAACGGACATATCACTTGAGCCTATGGTGAACCTATCAGATACCTTTGAGATACCTATCAGATACCTTTGAGATACCTTGAGAATACCTTTAAAAGACCTTGAAAGAGCCTTAAGTGTATTTACAAAACAGGAAATCAGATTTTTAAAATCTTCTGATTTGTTGCTTTTTGATATTCTGTTTTTTTCCATTTGCATATCCTTTCAGACAATGCAAATAGTTTCACAAAATCAGGGGTGGAAAAGGAAAGAGGAAAGGATAATATATTGTAATATTATAT
>CAIUQV010000675.1 GCA_903901375.1 uncultured Ignavibacteriota bacterium | reverse complement strand
TTTCAGAAACTAAGCGGATGCTATTAATAAAATAATTCTACAATTATTGTGTACGTCAGGACTTACGTCCTGACGTTGTCAGGAAGAAATTCCTGACACAACGAAATAAAACTAACCGCCTTATGCTGCTTGGATATTAAAATCGAAGTAGTGATGAGTATGAGGTTTACTCAAATAAGTAGATTATGATTCCCTTAAGGTTATAAAATCTGAGAGGCACTGATTACCAACGACACATTATCGGGGGTTTTCTTTTAATACTTCTATTTCATCAGAACGGCTTTGATTGTTTTTGTATACTCATCAGACGTCATTTTGATGTAATATATTCCGCTCGCAAGGTTTCCTGCATCCCATTTAATACTGTACTCGCCTTTGCTTTCTTTACCCGATGCTAACATGCTTATTTTTCTGCCTGTTATATCAAATATGCTAATATTAATGTTAGCAGTCTTTGGAATCGAGAATTTCACTATTGTCTGAGAATTAAATGGATTTGGATAGCACTCTTTTAAACTGTATGATTCAGCTAATTCTTCCGTCTTTATGATGCTTGTTATTGGAGGAAGCGTTATCGACATTGCTGAACGTCCGTGAGTCCATGCAACAAGTTTTAATGTCGGCTGATGAAATGTCAGATCGTGAACAGGTACAGAAGAGGGAAGTCCGCCTCCAAGTACAGACCATTCTGCTCCGTCATTCGTAGAAATCATCACTCCGTAATCCGTTCCGGCGTATAAATTAGAGTACTTCCTCGGGTCAATTATTATGTCGTTTACCGGTGCATCCGGCAGGTTTCCTTTTTTCGATGTCCAGCTGCTGCCATAGTTTGTCGTTTTGTAAATATGTGCTCCTGTTGAATCAATTTTATAACCTGATAGCGATACATAACAAATGTTTGCAGAATCCGGATGAATCGCCAGTCTCGTCACCCATCTGTTCGGTAATCCTGCATTCACCTTCGTCCAGTTCGTCCCGCCGTTAGTAGTTACCCATACGTTTGCATCGTCCGTTCCGCAGTATAAAACATTCGGGTTTGACTTAGATACGTCAAGCGTGGTTACTGTGCCAAGGTTTGCTACGTGTGCGTTTGCCATATCCGGGCTTATTGCACTCCACGATACCATTCCGTTCGTTGATTTGAATATTTTATAAGTGCCGCAGTACATTATCAGCGGATTCGTTTTATCCATAATGTACGGAGTTGACCAGTTCGTGTAAGTGAGGTCTAATCCGGATGTGCCGCTGTAGAATGAATTTCCGCCGTCAGTAGAACGCACTAAATAACCATTCTGCGATGCCGCATACATCCTTAAAGGATTCTGATAATCATACATTGTATAAAATCCGTCGCCGCCGTTTTCTTCAAACCAGTTCATACCGCCATTGCTCGTTCTGATACATCCATTGTCCTGCGCCCCGCCCATTATGTCAAGCGGATTCTGATAGTTTATATCACCCGCATAAAACTGTGTTATCGGCAGTGTAACGCTCGCATACCAGGAAGTTCCGCCGTTGCTTGAACAGTCAATCCCACCGTCATTGCCTAAAACTACATAGTTCGGGTTTGATAAAGCAAACGCAACTGCGTGCTGGTCAACGTGCGACTCACCTGCATAGTTAAAACTCGTTCCGCCGTTAGTGGAATACATCATGTCAAGCCCGCCGCAGTAAAGTAAATCCGGATTCGTGGGATGCACTTTACAGATGCGGTTAAACCAGGCGTAATTGCTCGATGGTGCAACAGTAGTGCTCTTAATGCTCCAGATATTACCTCCATCCGTCGATTTATAAAGACCTTTGCTCAATCCGCTGGCATCTGAAAGTAATGCATAAACTGTATTTGAATTGCTTCTCGCTATATCAATCGATATTCTGCCAAGCGTCGGGTCGTTATATGGAAAACCGTTATTCACCGCAGACCAGTTGACGCCTGAATTACTTGAAACATATAGCGCAGATTTTACTCCTCCGTATTTTATGTAATCTTCTCTTCTGAGTCTTTCCCATGCTGCTGCAAAGACTTTATTCGGGTTTGAAGGGTCAATTGCCACATCAACTACTCCCACTGAATCCGATATATACAATGCCGTTGACCAGTTTATACCGCCGTTTGTTGATTTATAAAGACCACGTTCAGGATTCTTTCTTCTTGTAGCTCCAAGCACAGCAGCATAAACCTCCTGAGTGTTCGTTGGGTTGATTGCTATATTGCCAATGTTGAATGAATTCGGTAATCCTATTGAAGTCCACGATGTACCGCCGTTTGTTGATTTATACATTCCTGTACCGGGATAGTGTGAACGCAAAGAATTTGCTTCTCCCGTACCGCAGTAAATAATGTTCGTGTTCAGCGGGTCTATTGCCAGAGCTCCTATCGAAGAAGTATTCTGATTATCAAATACACTCGTCCACGTCTGGCAGAAATTTGTTGATTTCCACACACCGCCGTTTGCGGAACCGATATATACTATCTGTGGATTTGCAGGGTCAATTGCTATTGTTGTAATTCTTCCTTCAATGTTTATAGGACCCGCAAGCGTCCAGTTAGAATTTATAGATTTATCTTTACTCATGTTATTCTTCACGTACTCAAGCGACTGAAGCCTTTCAGCATAGGGGATTTCATCAAACGGATATGCACGCTGCATCTCAAACCAGTCGTAACCCGGAGCAAATTCCTGCTCCTCAGCTTCACGGTTCATATCATATGAGAAATATAAAACCGGAATGAGCACAACACAAACTGCAAAGATAATCTTCTTCATAAAATTATTTGTTTGAGTAAAATTAAAGAATTCGGAATGTATTAAAAAGATATAATATTATTTTGAATCATAAAGAAAAAGGCAGTCTGGGAGACTACCTTAATCCTTTATTGCTTATCACTATGAAAAAGTTATTATTTTAGAATAATCATCTTCTTTGTACTGCTAAAATCCTTACCATTTGAATTAGCTTCCAATCTATATATGTACAATCCGCTTGATAGCAGGGAAGCGTCAAATGTAACAGTATAATATCCTGCATTCCTGAACTCATTCACTATAGTTTTTATTTCCCTGCCCGTTATATCGTAAACAACAATCCTTGCTTTGCTGTCACTTGGCAATGCAAAGTCAATCTTAGTTACAGGATTAAACGGATTCGGATAGTTCTGGCTGAGCTCAAATTTCAAAGGAATCTCTGTCTCCACAACTCCGTTCATATTAAAGTATTCTATGTTTCCGTTGTTATCAATCTGTTTCAAGCGGTACACAAACTTACCAGATACAAGTTTTCTGTCATCGAAAGTATATGTAGTCTGTTCATTAGTAGTTCCTTTTCCGTTTACAAATCCTGCCTTAATATATTCCTGAGTTCCGTTTTTCATTTCAGCTCTCTGAACTTCAAACCCTGAATTGTTAATTTCAGCTGTAGTAACCCATTTCAGTCTCACATCTCTTCCGTTCACATTTGATGTGAAAGAAGAAAGGGAAACCGGAAGTGGCGAATTTTCACCCGTAGAAACCCATTGAGAAAAATGAGTTGTTGTTAAAGACATTACTCTCGGATTAGAAGTCGATACATCAATATGAGTTCCAAGTTCAACCCAGTTTACACCGCTGTTTGTACTGAAATAGTTTACACCTTTATTGCTGCAGCCAAAGCACTTTCCGTTATCCAGATCTGACAACCATTTGTATTCTATATTTCTTCCATTTACGGGCTGGTTAGCAACTGTGACATCCCAGTTAGAAGCAATGCTCGAATTTGAACCTATTGTAACTACACCCGCAGTACCTGTCTTTCTTACTAATGTAACATTGCCAAGATTATCTGAGCCTGAATACATTTTAAACCCTAAGAAATCAAAAGCACCTGTACCTACTGTTACATTCTGTATCCTTGCAGTTCCCACGATTCTGCTTCCGGAAGTTTCTGTCGGATCTGTTGCCGAAGTAGAAAAATTTAATGTGTTCGTGCTTGTATTCAGCAAACCACTGCTTAAAGTCAGTGTGTTATTTATCGTCACGTCACCCGAAAGGGTGATACCGTTTGAACGGTTTATTGTAAGGTTGTTCAGTGTAATAGCAGCAAGGTTTGTGCTTGCACCGCTTCCGCCGAATGCTATGTTAGAACTGCTGCCGCCCGTTAAAGTTCCTGATGAATATGCTATACTGCCGTTAAGCGTCAGAGTATTCGCCCCGATCATGTACGAACCGTTTGTCAGTGTCAGTGAGTTTGAAACTGTCAAAGCACCGTTCTGTGAAAGTCCGCTGCTGTTGTTTAACGTCAGATTATAAACAGTGTTGTTCTTGAACAAACCCGATGCAAATGATTGTGCCGAACTTCCTGAATAAATTACTGTTGAACCCGTTCCACTTGCATCAATAGTTCCAGTGCTTGTAAAGCTTGTTGTCCCTGAAAGAGTTAGTTGATATCCGTTTGCACTTAAATCTTTTCCTGATGCGTTTGTTACATTTCCCAATGTCCGGTTCTGGTCAAGCAAACAATGGTTAACAGGAGATGCAGCAAATGAAAACTCCGTTCCGTCGGGAGGAACTATATTAAGTTCCCAGTTCGTCGATACATTGTATGCCGTGCTTGTTGCACCTGTCCATGTGTATGTTATAACTCCTGCAGCTTCGTATGCCCCCATTCTTGGGGGATTACCGCGGGAAGTACCTTCAAAATCAGTGGTAATGCCCGTTCCGTCAATTCCGTTAAGTGTTGCCGCTGTTTTAAACCCGGAAACAAAAAGCGGGTCTATGTTTAAACTGTTGGCCTCGGTGCTTGTTGCAGTTCTCCACGCAGGAAGTGTTGTGCAGTAGTTGTTATTGTAAAATCCAATATACCCGCCTGTTCCTTGCGCATATAAATCGTTGTAATCGGAAACGGCAGTAGTATTGCCGTAATATATACAAAAGTGATTTCCCGATGTTCCGTTATTGGAACGTGCATTATAAACAACATTGTTTTTATATGTCTTCGGTTCATTTCCCTCATTAAAAAGTGCATAACTCGATAAACCCCCCTCTGTTGGAGAACCCGATAAATAGATTGTATTAAAATATGCATTACTATAACTGCTGTATCCGTTAGTGCCTTTTCCATAAATACCATAAATTGTTGACCTTGTGTTGCCGCCTAAACTTATAATGTTGTTGGCATATGTAATTTTAATATATGTGCCGCCCGGGCAATGAATACCATAGTATCTTGTATTTCCGCAATTAGTATTTACGCCAGCAGAGGTCAAATCATATACATAATTTCGATTCAGTGTATTATTTGAATAGTTACCGCCATTAAAGAAGATTCCATAAATATAAGGACCCGAGCCTGTTCCTGTCGAAGAAATATTATATACAGTATTGCCCGAACAATCGTTCGTAACCCCATCACCGCCGGCTCCTGTTGCATATATTCCATATATATAACCTCTGAATGTAGAGTTTGTATTAGTAAGATTATACAAAGTATTATTTGTAATTGTAAGAAGGGTTCCGGTTGTAAACATACCCCTCATACATGCATCCCGTCCGCTTCCTTCGTTTGTGTTTGAAATAGTTAAATTGTGTACTGTGTTGTTTGATATTATAAGCACTGCAGGCATATCATAACTTATAATACCGCAAACGTATCCAGATGAACCGGTTGCCTGATTACTCAAATATGATATAGTGTTATTACTAATCGTCAACCCTGTTGAAGCCCCGCTATTATTATATATTCCGGTCATATATTGAATATCGCCTGTTGCATGCGATGTCAGAGTTATTGGGTTAGTTGAACTTCCAATCGTATTATTACTTATTATTGCGTTTGCATTATTGTTGCCTCTGTAAATACAGTGGAGGCGCGTTACCTGGTTTGAGTTAACATTGCTGCATGTAATGCCGCCGATATTATTATACTGACAAGTTATGTAGCCCGACCCGTTTAAACATATAGGAACAAAAATATTCCCGTTGGTTTCATAAGTAAATGACATATTAGGCGTACCCGTGATAGAGCCGACTGTGTTTGGTTCTCCCGATGCCCCTAATGTTACATCGCCTGCATTTAAAGTAATCCCAAAAGACCAGGCGGCATCATTATTGTTATTGCTCCAGTTAAATCCGTTTATTGTATTACCTTTCACAATGCTCGGAGTGCCTGTACCCACTGAATTCAGACAAAGAGCATTTAGGTTGCTATAAGCTGAGTTGGTTTTTGTCCATGTGCCAGAACACAAAGGAGCACTTCCGCCCATATAATTTCCGCTTACCGTAAAGCCTGCGGCAGTTGAATTAATGTAAATGAAATAATAACTCGCCCTGTTTGCAGTTGGTGAGAAAGTATTCGTTTCGTAGAAACTATTTCCTGAAATAGTAGAAGCGGCAGTACTTGTATTAAGGTTTATTCCATAGGTGGTACTAACTCGGCTCATAAAATCATAAATATAATTATTGCTAATTGTAACAGTATTTGCAGCCCCGCCTGAATATACAGCATTAATCGGACGATTAGCATCACTCGAATTTGTAATGTTATTATTGTCAATAGTATTTCCTGTACTTGCAGCAGTAGCACTCAGAAAAATTATTCCTCCGCTGCCGTCTGTACTTGAACCTTTTATTGTGCAGTATTTTATTGTATTGTTGTTTGCACCGTTATACAAACGGAGAGTACTCGTTCCGCTTGTGCTTGAATTACTCGTATTGTTAATAACCATATCCTTTGTACTGCCTGTTGCATTTACTCTCCCGTCAATTATAACATTGTCAGCTCCGTTTAAATCTATAAGCGGAGTCGTTAGGCCACCAGATATAGAAACTCCCGATACCGTAGGATATATATTTACCGATGTATAATTTGCTGAACCCGTACCGCTGTTGTTAAGCACTGCTGCTGATGTTTCAGTTATGCTTTCATTTATTTTCAATGTTATTGCACCTGTATAAGTACCTGCATTAATCGCATCGAATGCTCCTTTAAGAGTAGAGTAGCATGTTTTATATGTACTTCCAACATAAAGACAGACGGGTAATAAGGGAACACCTGGTGTCTGCCATGTTGCTCCATTGATAGTGCCGTTTGAACTTCCTTTATTGTCTGAAAGAGTTGTTCCTGAACCATTCGTCATTTTATAATAATTCGTTAGTCCTGTTTCCGAGCCTGTCAGAGGTTTATTCATATTCGACTGAAGTTCTGCTTGTGTCCTTGCTGTATTCCATATCCTTATTTCATCTATTAGTCCGGGAAAATATCTGTTCTGAATTCCGCCGTGTTCCCAGAGTGTTCCGATTTCAAAATAAGATAATGATGGAGATCTGCTTATAGTTCCACTTGTTTCGCTTGCACCATTTATGTATAGGTAAGAAGTATTCCCGTTTTTTACTACAGCAACATGAACCCAGTTGCCTGTGTTTAAATTAGTGCTTCCGTATATTGCCTGCCAGGCTCCACCTCCGCTGCCTGTTGCATCTATCCCAAACTGAAGCGTCGCATTCGATCCGCTAAAACCTAATCTGAATTCAACTGAATTCGCATCAGCACCCCAGGAAACTATATTCGGCTCTGGTATTGAATATCCGTTAGGAACTATAATTTTAATCCACGCCTCAATCGTCATCGTGCTGTTGAAAGTAGGTATCGGACTAACATTTACGTAATCATTTACACCGTCAAAGCTTAAACAATAGTCTTGTGCGGTAACAGTTTTTGTAAATATCAAAATGCAGATTAATGGAATGATTAAACTCAGTATGTAAGAATTTAGGTTTTGTCTGAAATGTGTTTTATTCGAATATTTTAAACCACGTGTTTTCATGATTTATAATTATTGTTAATTAATAAATTTAATATTGTCAAATATTATGCCATAACAATAAATGCCATATCTGCGATTTAATCGCTATCTTATTGCGCCGAACGGTCTCATTTTGAGAAAATATTTCTCATATTGAGACTTTATTCATTGAATATCAGCACTTTAAATTCATTTTATTAATATGCAGTGGTAAAGATTGACGTGTTGAATTGAAAAGAGAAATAAAAAAGCCCAATCAAATAATGAGTGGGCTTTAAAATCAATAAGATTTATATTTTCTAATTTCTGCGGTAAAGAGTCCATTCATTACCGAGACTCAGGTTTGTTACTTTGATGTAATCTGTAGTACGGTAATAGTCTAAAAGGAACTGGACTCCCTTTCCGTCTTCAACTGTGTAAATAAAACCGCCGCCTTCTACTCCGTCCATATTTGTGTAATTGACTATCGAGAAATCAACCCACTTGCCGTCCGAAGAAAACTGCACTCTGTTAACCTGCGTATTGTTATTGTCACATGTCAGAAGTACTGAGAATTCTGAACCATCATAAGTGAAATACTTTTGCGCATATGCTCCTGTATTCAATGCGAAGACTACGCCAAGGATAAATAAGACTATCGAAATTTTTTTCATAGCTGTTATAATTTAATTTAGTAATATTAATACAAACTCCTGTATGTTCTATAATGTTCCCGTAATTTATTTATAAATTAATAATTTAATCTGAGTATGTTTCTTTATATTTCACTC
>CAIUQV010000674.1 GCA_903901375.1 uncultured Ignavibacteriota bacterium | reverse complement strand
TTCCATTGAAGAAGCTGCTTTTCAAGCCCATAAAGGCTTATTGCCCTCGAGTCAAGTTCGTCATTCTTTGACTTATTCTCCATTGTCCGGGTGAAGTTCTTCACCTTATTTGCTAAAGCTACATGAACATTTAATCCTTTCTTATTCAGAAAGTATGCGAGATTCTCATAATACACTCCTGATGCTTCCATTACGAACCAGACCTCAGCATTGTCAACAAGATTTATGCTCTTAAGGTGTTTCTTTGTATAAGCTATGAACTTCTCAAAACCTCTGTTATTATTTGTGAACTTCTTTACATTGTTCACTTCTCTGTGAAGGTTATCGTACATAACACCACACGAGGCTACAAAGCTTTCTGAAGAAATATCTGATCCATAAGATACTCTGCAAACCTTTCTTGATATACTTTGTTTTTGTTCTGTTTTCATAACTATAAATATTATAATTTTAAAAGAAGGTAAAAAAGGTTATTGGCTAATCGTCTCTGTGCCGTCTTGACTCGTAATCTTATTGAGAATTGTTGAATAAATTGGCAGAACAATTTTATAAAATCAACATTCTAAAATACTGTTGTGACTCTACAGAGGCTTAAAGGAGATGAAGAACTATCTACGGCTGGATATCGTAAAAACTTAACGTATCTAGGCATTTTGTTCTTTCATCTCCTTAGCCAAAACTGATTATACCTTTAATACAAAATTAACTTTTCCTAATTCTTAATTAAGTTACTTTTGTAACATACGAGGTATTCCATGTTCTTCTATCGCGTGCAATCCGCCGCGGCGGACGGCATTGAAAGAACCTTTTCCTTTATAGCTACTAATATGTAATGCCTGCGCATAATGTGATTATCTACATTTCAAATTTCCATTTTCATTCAAATTTTAAATTCTATTATCCCTTTAGGGATTAAATATTAGTAGGTTCTAATCCACCAAAACAATATATCCCTTTAGGGATTATATGTTAGTAGGTTATAATCTACCAAAAAAATATATCCATTTAGGGATTATATGTTAGTAGGTTCTAATCCACCAAAACAATAAATCCCGTAGGAATTAAATATCAGTAGAAACAAATCAGTCAAAACCGTTAATCCCGTCAGGGATTACATATCAGTAGAAACCAGATTCAAAAGAAAATCGAATGCCGTAGGTATTCCATGTTCATTTTATCACGTACAAAACCTATGGCAGTGCAAGAGCCATATCCTTCATTTCAGCTAATAATGAAAAAATAAATTTATTTTCTACTTGACTTACAAATCTATTTACATTATATTTACTCATTCATATTTTTACAGAAAACGGAAACATTTTCCGTTAAACAAAGTATAAAACGATATGAGAAACACGTCACATATTGACACGAGATACTATTTCAGGCTCCTCAAAAGGAGAAATTCTCTTGTTTCTTCGAATTTTTCACTTCTAATTACCGCTTAAACATCGCTTAAACATGGCTATAACATCGCTTAAACACCGCTTAAATATCGCTTATTTTCATAGAGAACACCCGAGGTTTAGGTTGATTTTAATGGAAGGCCTTTTCAAATCTAATTTTAATATATGGCAAAAGTAATAGACCAGCATTTAGGAGCTATAAGAGGTCAGGTCGGAGACAATGTTTTTAAAATGTATGGCAATAAAAGTTTTGTCGGCAGAGCTTACAAGAAATATAAAAAGACTACTTCAGAAATGCTGATATATAACAGGAAAAGGTTTCCTGTTGTATCTGATTTTGCATCTGCAATAAATGCTTCTGCAACATTGAAATCTCTATGGAAGGATTCTGATGAATTTAAAGGAAAAACCCCTTTCCATAAAACCTGTTTCGCTAATTTTAATAATAGCAGATCAGGATTTATGAGCACTTCAGCTCTGATAATTCCTTCACTTTCTAAAATTAAAGATATCAGTCTGAAACTTGATGAATCCACATTCAGTGCAGAGTTCTCATTCCTTAATACCGACCCTGCATCTTTTCCTCCGCCGTATTTATTTTTTGCCATTATTCAGCTTTCTCACCCATCAGGAAATAACAAAATGAAGAAAACAAGGTTTATAACGATAGAAGAAACAGTAAACAGCTTTTCTTTCAGCCCGAAATCAAAGAGTATATTCAGTTTCAGTTCGCCAAAAGATTGTTTCAGCATCATTAATTATTACGACATGATAATTTCATACTTTGCTGTCATATCTAAACCAGATGAAGGTCTAATGAATGACTACCATTCGGATGGCATCATTATTAAAGGCAATAAAATATACGAACGGGATACGAAGAAGTATTTAAAGATAAAAGATGAATTCGAGAATGAAAAAGCGAGGAAGGCCGAAAAAGACGGAGATAATTCAGGCTTTATAATTAGAATCAAATGAAATTGTTTTATCTATAATTACTTGTATCAAATTTGTATTTTAATTCAAGAGTATGTTTCCCTAAATAATAATATTCTAAAATGACAAATCAGATTCGTAATGTAAGAAATAACTATTATATCAGCCTATTATGTTTTCTGCTCTTATCTTTATTTTTCTCATCATGCGAAACTGTCACCGTTAGCCGCGAAGGCCCTGAAACACTTATCAAATCAGGTGCTAAATTAGAAGATGCAATACACCTGATACTGAACGACGATACGTATATACCGCTTAAGGATAAAGACGCTTATTATTTCGATAAATACAAAGAATTAACTAACGTAATAATTGTCAGAGAGAAAGAAGGATTTCCTGTAAGAGATACAGTTAAGAATGTTACGTTCATTAAGTTTCATGAGCAGACATACCATATCACAAACGTTAAGGATATTTACTTTGAGAAAAGAGAGACTGATACAAAGGCAAGTATTAATGCTGCTATCTTAATTGTGCTGGGTGCAGGTTTGATATTTTTAGTTTATTCTGCATTGCACTTTTTGACCAATATAAACGGACATTAAATCATTCACATATACTGTATTATTTTTTCTGTATTTTATCTTATACAATTAATTCATAAATTACATTCAAGAGTATGTTTCCCTAATTTTATTTTTATTAAATGATGACTCAGTTTTTTAGTAAAAAGAATAGTTTTATAATCTCAGTAATCTATGTCCTCATCTTCAGCGTTTTGCTTTCTTCCTGTGAAACTACGAATAATAAAAAAATTGAACCTGAAACATTAAGAGACCCTAATACTCAGATTACTGACGCAACTCACATTGTTTTAAAAGACGGTTCATTCATACTTCTCAAAGATAAAGAAGTCTTCCTGAGGAATAAATACAAGGATTCTGTAAGTGTTCTCGTAATAAGGGATAAAAATGGTATACCTTACAAAGATACAGTCAAAAATGTTACACGTCTCCAATACCCGGAAAAAATTATTCCCATATCGAACATTAAGGAAATATACGCACAGAAAACGGAATTTAGCGTTGAAGGCACTGTCTTTACAGTCCTTGGTATTCTTGCGGGTGCTGCTCTGATATTTGCACTGACACTCGGGATTTCACTCTCAAATCATCCGCCTCGCAGTTGTCCTTACATTTATTCATATGACGGTACAAATTACGTACTGGACGCAGAACCTCTTGGCGGAGCAGTCTGTGAAGGACTTGAACGCACCGATCTTTCACGTCTTGAAAACCTTAAAAATGTCAACGGCAAGCTTAAGATACTCGTAAAGAACGTGAACGATGAACAACAACGTATAGATGAAATGAAATTTATTAACGTAAAACATTCTGCCGGCGAAACTGTAACTCCTGATTTCAGTAGAAAGTTTTATAAATATGTTAATACAGTCGAACCGAAATCAGTTACTAATGAAGAAGGTACAGACATCACAAAGTTCTTCCTGCATAAAGATAATGCCAGATGGCTGAATGAACTGCCGATTGATAGTACTCAGAAGTCGCCGTTCCCAAAAGAAACTTTAACACTTAAATTCCCAAAACCAAAATACGCAAAGAATGCTATGCTTCTGATTAACGGAGGTGCGTCATACTTTGGTTCTAACATAATCAAAGAAGTTCTTGATTTAAAAGGCAATAAAGTGGATGAGTGGTACAAATCAATCTATCCGGGAAGCGATGAACAGAAGAAAATGTTTAACGTTATGCACAGGGATGAGACTTACTACATGGATATAAAGGTATCGGAGGACGGCAAACTACGTAACGCAGGTATAATGAGGTCTAACGGCCCTATGATAGACGAAGATGTGCTCTACCCTCTCACCCTTGCGGACAACAATTCCGAAACAGTAGAAATTGTGCTTACTCCGCAAAGACATTTCTGGAAGTTTGAACAGATAAGCATTATATACGATTATGAAGAAGTAAACGAATCTGATATTGAAACACTTGAAATGTCGTTCGCTAAAGATAATAATGGCAATGATATAATCAGCAAATTGTCAAATTCCGATAAGGACTACTATAACATGCCAAACATTGGAGACAAATCCAACATTTACATCAACGTCCCTGCTGACTTCGACAGCACAAAGAACGATGTGTTTGTTGCAACAACTGGATGGTATGACATTAACCTTTCAAAGAATACAGAACCAAACGAACAAATGATAGAAAACATTTACACCAACAAATATACTCTTTATGACCATGCTTTAAATCTGTATTTCAAATTGTTTAAGGATATTACTCAAACTCTAAACCTTAAAGAAAACAAATGAGAATTAAGATTATATCAATATTATTTGTATGCCTGTTTCTGCTGAGTACATTTGCATCAGCCCAGAATGATTCAGCCAGGGTTATTAAGATTAAAAGTCAGACAGTTGAATTAGGGAAATTATACGAAGTGATATTCCCGACCTCGCCTGTTGTTAAAGGTAAACTTATTGCTGTAAACAAATATTCTTTTCTGATGATGATTAATAATGCATTAGAAGAAATCAACATCAGCGACATTACAAGACTTAAAGAAATTGAAGGTGAAAACATAGTCTATACTGCAAAAACTCCTCATAGTTCAGCACCTGTTTATTCATTGAGTGTAGGGTACTTACAAAAAGTACAGGAAAATTCTTCTTCATACTACTATTATTCAGATACTAAACCAAAAATGGGAAGTTTTGATATACAGGGAGATGCACTGATAAAGACATCGGATAACTTTGGGTTTAGAATAGATATTAATTACATTCATATATTCGGGAAGACAGTGTCGGGCGGCGACTATCCCTATTATTACAGCTACGATACGGCAACTTACAGAACTGAAACTGAATATAAAGCTGTTAATGCATTCACTGCCAAAACGGGAATCTGTTTCGGTTCAATGAACAGTGCAATACCTTTTAACTTCTATATGTTCATCGGACTCGGTTTCGGCTGGATTGTAAAGGAAAATGATGTCTATTATAGTTACAAGACTAAAAATAACAATACTACAGTTACTACTTCACCCACAGGTTCTACTACGGGATTTATGGTTGGTGTACACGGACAAATACGGCTCAGTTATAAAGTAAAGAAAGATTATTCACTTTTCATTGAACCAACATTTCAATACTGGGGCAATAAAACTGACCAGTTGTACGGAATCAACGGAGGTATAACTTTCCATCTTTAATCAATAAACGTCGAAC
>CAIUQV010000673.1 GCA_903901375.1 uncultured Ignavibacteriota bacterium | reverse complement strand
GATGCATATTACGGCTGGAACACTGACAAGACAAGCGTTTACAGAAAGTTTGACAGCATGGACCAGATACGGGATCAGTTCAGGCTGAACATTGCGATGTTATCGCTTTATTATACTTCGAATATAATGCGCGGTATAGTTACTTTTCATTACGGAGATTATGCAAAGTATAACTGGCAGACAGAGAACCCGAACATTCAGGAAGCTAACGTAGGGTTTCAGGCAGTAAAAGGCTTATGGATTGATGCGGGATATTTCCTGACGCATATAGGTCCCGAGGGAATGCTGAAGAATAACTTTTTAAACTCCTTTTCGCTTCCGTCTTACTACGAACCATTTTATCAGAGCGGCGTAAAGGTGAGTTACAAATTTACTGATAAGTTTGATGCGAGTGTGCACCTAATAAACGGTTACAACGTTATTGAAGACAACAACAAAAACAAATCAGTGGGAGTACAGTTAAACTATCAGTTACATGATTTTGTAAAGTTAACATACAACAATATAATAGGAAACGAACAGCCAAGCCCATTACCGGGAAAGACAAGGGTTCTGAATAACTTTATAGTAAACTACGGTTGTCCGTGTGCGAAATGGGATGCAATCTTAAGCGGTGAATTTGGTACGCAGGAAGGTTCAAAGATTTCGGACAACACAAAGACTGCATACACATACGGCGGAGTGCTTTCTGTCCGCTACCGTTTTAACAAAAAGTTCAGTGCAACTGTCAGGGGAGATTTCTATGAGGACCTTGACGGAGTTTACTCAGGATTAATTACAAACAATGCCGGTTTAAAAGGAAACGGACTGACTCTCGGAATTGAATATAAACCAATTGACGCAGCATACGTAAGATTTCAGACACGATACTTAAGACTTGACGAAAGCCAGAAGGTGTTTTATGACAACACAAACAGCAGAACAGACGTAAACATAGCAGTAGGGTTTACGTATTAGTGGTTAGAGTTTAGTGATTTAAAGGTTAAACCATCCGTTATACGGATGGTTTTTCTTTTAATGAATATCTGAATGATAATCTATACTTTGTGCAACTGTAGAATCTATGGAGTTTGTGTTAGTTTACAGGAGAGCAAAAACTACTTCTTTATAAGTTTGTTGTATTCCATAATGAGGGTTTCATAGTCTTCGGTAAAACTTTCTTTTTCAAGGCGAAGCAAATCTTCTTTGAGGGAATTGACAGTACGGGGACCGCTAATCACGACCTCTTTAGGTGAGACTCTTGAAACATTCACACCGGGTTTGGATTCCCTTTTCTGTTCGAAGTCTTTTTCTCGCTGCGAGAGCTGAGCGTCCAGCATTCTGGAAATAATTTTGTTCTGTCTTTCGAGCAGTTTGGTATCCACATTATATTCGCTCATCTGCCGGATAGACTCCTGCATATCTTTCTGAACTTCTTTCATATCTCCGAGGAGCTTTTCGCCGCTTCTTTGTTTTTCCTTTTCAAATTCTTCGTTAAGCTCTTCGAGAGATTTCTGAATCTGCATCTGGTCGAGGCGAAGTCTGTCCATCTGTTCTTTCTGAATCTGCGACAGTTCTTCTTTTCCGCCCTTACCGTCTCTGCCAGTCTGTCCGTCTTTGCCCATCTTTTCCATCTTACCGTTTACGCCCTGCTGCTGACCGATAAGCTGTGCGAGTCTCTGCATAAGCTGACCCATTTTCCCGTCGCCCTTATTTCCTTTGCCCTGCTGTTTACCCATTTTATCAAGCATTTCACCGAGCATCTTCGCTGCATTATCGAGAGATTCTTTAGCTTTTCCCTGATTACTCATTGCGTTTGTTTTATCGGTATTCTTCAGGTCGTTACCAGCCTTATCCATTTTGTTGTATGAATTGCCGAGTTCCTTTCCGAGTTCGGGAGTAATCTGCATACCATCCTTAGTGAGGTTCATCAAATCATTAATTTCCTTTGAAAGCTCCTGCTGAACATCGCCCTGTTCCTTAGCCATATCGTTAAACTCCTGTTTATCGGACTTATCCAACTTTCCAGTTTCATCTTTCAGTTCCTGTTCTTTTTTGCTGAGCTCTTCGAGGTTTTTCTTAATCTGCTGAGCTTTATCCATCATCTTCTTCTGGTTATCCATATTGTTCATAGCATTTTCCATAGAGTTCTGCATCTGGTCGTTAAAATCTTTCATATCCTCAGAAATATCTTTCTGTGTTTGTTCCGACTGTTCCTTCTGCTGTTTGAAAAGTTCGTTAGAGGACTTCTGCATTTTATCTTCGGTCTTTTTATCCTGCATTTTCTTAAGAAGGTCCTGAAGGTCTTTCGGGTCGGACTCGCCCTTAGTATCCTTCATCTTATCAATGAGGTCTTTCATATCCTGCTTAAACTTACTGAAGTCATCCTTAATCTGTTTTTGTTTATCAGCAAGAGTATTCATTCTGCTTTCGTTATTCTTTTCGGTCTGTTCGGTTTCCTTCTTAAGCTGTTCCTGATTTTTAGTGAGTTCATCCAGTTTCTGAGTGAGTTCGCCCATCTTCTGGAGATTTTCAATCTTCTTCATCAGTTCCATCACCTGTTCGAGTTGTTTTCTGAAAGCCTCTTCATCGAACTTGATATTATTCAAATCCTGTTTCATCTGTTCGTTATTCTTCTTCATAGCATCCTGCATTTTCTTCAGCATTTCCCTGAACTCGGGAGTATTAATCTTATTGAAGAGTTCCTGAAGCTTCATAAACTGTTCGAGAGTTTTCTCGCTAAGGTTAGGGTTTTCCTTTAGTTCATTCAGAGTCTGATTAATCTTATTCTGAGCTTCTTCCAGGTTCTTCTGCATATTATCAACTTTTTCTTTCAGGTCTTTCTTTCTCTGTTCATTCACGGCGTTTTCTTCCTGCGCCTTCTTCAGTTCATTCATATTTTTCTGAATATTCTTAGCATCGTCCATAAGTGTTTTCAAATCTGCCTTAATCTCTTTAGTTGCGGATTCAGTCTTTTTGAGAATATCGGCATTAGAATTATACACAAGTCTTCTAACGTCAGACTTCGTGCTCACGCCCGCATTGTCAGTAACTTCCATAAAATACTCGACCTGCGAATTTTGTTTTAATCCTACATTCTGCAGAGCCCAAAGATAGGATACTTCAAGCGAAGTAGCGTCGAGGTTCTGAAGAGGAATATTCACGACGGAATAATTCTCACCGGCAGAAGAAACAGAATTTACAGATTTATAAGAGAGAGTAAGTTTAGAGAAACCAAAATCATCTGAGATAAGCGCTTTCAGCATAACGTCTTTAGCGCCGTAAACATTGAAGTTCGGGTCATTGGGCTGAATGATAGAAATCTTCGGAGCTTCATTTTTCAGAATCCTGACGGAATACGTCTGCCTGTTAATGTTTTCTTTACCGGCATCATTCTTCAGCACAAACCTGTAATCGCCGTCTTTATTCGCGATGACGCTGCCGTTAGCAGTGTAACCGTTTACAGTAAGCGGAAAGGCAATGCCGTTATACACGACTTCAGCCGAAGAAAATTTTTCGACGGATTCAATACTAAAGCCAAGAGTACTGCCTTCGGGACAGACAACATCGCCGCGGTTTTGCTCCATAGTTTTCGGTTCGAGCTTAGTGTATGCAGGATACGTAACCGTAACGGTAAAAGATTTTATGAAAGAATCGTTTAACTCTTTATCTTTAGCATTATTCAGAAGCAAATTACCGTTGAACTCTTTATTGAAATTAACAAATCTGTTAAACGCTTTAGAAAGCGGCGGAGCGAAGACCAGAGCCAATGCAACAATGGCAAGAGTAAGCACTGATGCGGTAAAGACCGGGCGGAGTTTTTCGTACCTGATGTATTCATTCAAATCAAGAGATGAAGTATCACTGAAGGTTTTGCGAAGATTAGCATCAATCAATTCCGAAGAAACTGCAGAATGTTTTTGTCTGAACTTATAGAGAGAAATAGCATTTGCAATTTTATCCTTAACAGCAGGAAAGAAGGCACCAACTTTAAAAGAATATTTAACGGAATCGAATTTATTCAAACCCGAGCCAAGAAAATAGGAGAGAAAAATAAACGCAAGAGCGGAGAACAAAGACAGGAAGTAAGAATAGAACAGTACGGTACGCACGGCAGAGGAAAACGAAAAGACAGATTCAAGCACTACTTCGGCAAGAAGCAGGAGTGCGAATGCAAGAAAGGCGATAAAAAGATTTCTAAGAGAATAGAAAGACTTCTCCTTCTTAAAAACTTTATAAATGCGGTTTTCAAGCACAGCGAGTGCGACATCGTTATTTATGATTCCAGTATTATTCATCTATATTTAAAACGCCAAATTCGGACATAATGTTTCATAAAACCCAGGTTAATAACGAACAATATGTTTTATTAACGTTTGATTTTCAAGATAATATTAAAGTCGAAACTACGCAATGAATCAGGGTTTTTGTTTACGCTGACGCTTATTGAGACTAATTAGAGGCCAAGGACAGACCAAGGACAGACCAAGATAAGAGATGGATGGCAAAAAACGGAAATAAAATAGTAATATATGTGAGGGGTGTGGTTTGTTGATAGTTGGTTTTGGTGGTTAGTGGTTGGTTATAACCGTGCGTTACTACGCTGGAGCGTAGTAACGAGGGGGTAGTAGATAGTTGTGGGTTGGTTGAGTTGCTGAATTTGTACTTTTTGGTTTAATTTAATGGCTTTATTTATACTTTGATTATTTCTGTTTAAATTTTGATTTTATTGACTATAAACCGAATATTTGCACAGAGAAAAAATACATAAGGGGATTGCGGCATCGCAGGGGATTTCCATCGGGAAGGCTTATCTGTACACGCGTAAACAGGTGAACATAAATACGATGAATATTTCCGATGAGGAGGTACAGGCGGAATTAGTACTTCTTGAGAATTCGATTGAGGTTTCTTTAAAAGAGCTGAATAAGATATACAATATTTCGGTTGAGCGAATCGGCGAGAAGAACTCCAAGATTTTTGAGGCACAGATAGAAATCCTGAAGGACAATATTTTTCTTGAGAGTGTTATTAAGAGGATAAAAACAGAAAACCGTTCGGCGGGTTTTGTGTTTAATGATGAGATAGAAAAGCTCGGACAGATTTTTCTGAAATCGGATAATACGTATATGCACGAGAGGTATGCGGATATTATGGACGTGAAGAACCGCGTGATACGGAATATGAAACGCGATAAGCTGGTTTCGAAGGTGGAGGAGAATGCGATTATTTTTGCACACGAGCTTACGCCTGCGGATACGATACTTTTCAGCAGGAGGAAGGTTCAGGGTTATGCAACTGATACGGGCGGGATAACTTCTCACACGGCGATAATTTCGCGTGCACTGAGGGTTCCGTCGGTGGTGGGTCTGAAGATGATTTCGAGACAGATTGATTCGGGGGATACGGTTATCGTTGACGGTTTTGAGGGGGTTGTGATTGTGAATCCGACTGAGCAGACGATTGCAAGGTACAGGAATAAGCAGGATGAATTCAAGAATCACGAACTGCTTCTGGAGAATGTGATTAACAAGCCGTGCGAGACGCTTGACAAGAAAAGGGTGGAGATTACAGCGAACATTGAGTTTATAGAAGAGACGGAATTTCTGCAGAGCTGCGGCGACTGCGGGATAGGGCTTTACAGGACGGAGCATTTATACATGGAAAAGGGGGATTTCCCCTCGATAGGCGAGCAGATAGAGGATTACACGCATATTTCGAATATTACTTTTCCGAAAAAGGTTACAATAAGGACTTATGATTTAGGCGGGGATAAGATTTACAAGGATAACAATTACAAGGAGCTGAATCCATACCTTGGCTGGCGCGGGATAAGGATGTGTCTGGATAAGAAAGATGTATTCAGAGAGCAGCTGGAAGCACTGCTGATTTCATCGGTGAAGAAGAACATTAAGATTATGCTGCCGATGATAACTTCTGTTGATGAGATTAAGGAAACGAAGAAGCTGCTTAAGGAAGTGAAGAAGGAGCTTGACGAGAAGGGTATTTTTTACGATAAGAATATTCAGCTTGGGATTATGATAGAGGTGCCTTCTGCGGTGCTGATTGCAGAAGAGCTTGCGAAGGAGGCGGACTTTTTCAGCATTGGTACGAATGACCTTACGCAGTATATACTTGCTGTTGACAG
>CAIUQV010000672.1 GCA_903901375.1 uncultured Ignavibacteriota bacterium | reverse complement strand
TTTGAAGTTATTCGTCGATGCTTGTCCCTGAGTTACAGAGAAAAATGACTTGGTAGTCATTAATGAAAAGTTTGTGAGTTTTTTTGCAGCATTAAGTATTTCTTTATCAGCTGCCTGAATGTAAACAAGATTTTTTATGCTACTGGCATTCCAAACCGGATCCATTTTATACCTGAATACAAATTCTTTGTTATAACCTGGAGTTAAAACAAGCGGTGTTCCTGTTGCTGCTGGAAGCATTTTTCTCATTACAGTATGGAAATCAGTTTCTCCGTTGGTTCCCGGAGGAGAAGAATAGTGGATTAAATCTTCATATACTGCCATATATAAAACAACATTTGGATTACTCATAAATGTTTCACAAAGTACATTTACTCTTACAAGTACACTGTCACCGTAGGTACTGTCTCTTAAAATTATGCTAACAGGACTAAGTATATTTTTTCTCGCATCGAAATAGCTCTGTAAGTTCGTTTGTGAATACGGTAGCGGAATACTAATTAATCCATCAAAAAATCCTGCCGGTATTGCATTCACACCATAATAATTTCTTCTGGTTGTATTATCTGTCGCATTATATAAATACATCGGGTCATTTCCGGGTGAAGGCCAGTTCATATGAAAACCAATACCTGCAATTTTTTCTGGGTCAGCTGCATTCATAAATGCTGTCATAATCGGATTGTTTGATGCACAAGGTCCGCAAGTTGAACTTGTGAAGAACTCTACAAGCATCATTCTGTCACCGGCTTCAGTAGTATTAAACAATACTAAAAAGGTTGTGACTAAAGCAAAGAAAGTAAATAACTTTTTCATCTTTGTAAATTTAGTTTATTATAAAATTAATGTTTCCCTTTAGGGGCTATAAATTTTGCGTATAAAAGTAAACCTAAAATCGTAGCTACACCTATTAAACTGAACATAAACCAAAGTGCAGACGGATTGTTTAGTTTGTCAACAAAATGTACATAAGAGTAAGCACCAAGAATCCCACCAATACCACTTCCAATTACTCCGTATAAAAATGAATATCCAAGGTATAATGCCTTTTTGTCTTCAGGTGCAATTAAACCCACATAACTGATAAATTTCGGGTGCGCTGTCATCTCACCAATAGAAAATATAATTATTCCTGCCATAAATACCCATGCATGAGAAGAGATAGCAAGTATTCCCATACCAATGGTACCAAGTCCTATTCCGACAATCATTGTAGGAAGTGCTTTTGTATTTTTCACTATTGAAGATACCAGTAATTGTAGCAATATTATCGTCCCGGCATTTATAACCGTTACGTGCTCGGCGTCAAATATCCATTTCGGATTACTTATAAATATTCCTAATATACCGTTTACAAATTTATCCACCGGTGCCATATCCATATGGTCTTTTAAATACCACAAAACAGTATCAAACATCTGGAAATATAATATCCAGAAACCTGAATAAATAACTATCATTAAAATAAAACGCCAGTCTATTAATACCTTAAACATCCCTACGAAAACTTCACCTATTGTTTTCGTACTCTTTGGTCTTTCAGGTTCTTTATATACAAATAGATTCAGGAAGAATAATGAGCCTGTCCCTATAGCTGCCATAAAGAAAATGTAAGACCAGGAAATATCTTTTAAGATAGGAATCAGAATCAAAGGGAAAATAAATGCACCAAGATTGATTGACCAGTAGAAAATTCCAAAACCAAGTGTGGAATTACCTTCGTTTGTTGTTCTTGCGATAGTCCCTGAAATAACAGGTTTAAATGAACCTGCACCAAGAACCATTAAAAGTAAACTCATAAACACAAGTGCATAACTTGAAGCTAATCCTGTTAATAGATAACCGGTACTCATCACTGTAAATGCAAACATCAGCATTTTTCTGTAACCAAACCTGTCAGCAATTGCTCCCGATAATATTGGTAATAAATAAAGAAGAGGTGTAATAACACTTTTAATAACACCTACACTCTCTTTTGTGAATCCCAGTCCGCCTTTATCAACATTCAGTACAAGATACACTGATAAAACTGACATAACACCATAATACGAACCTCTTTCAAAAAACTCCATAAGTATCACAACCCAGAAATTTTTAGGAAATGATTTTATAGAAGCTTTTTCTTTTAATGCATCTGCCAAATTGACTCCTTGATTTTAATAATGTTATTATTAAAAATATGATTGCTTTCTATGATATTCAAGTCTATAGAAAGTATTATTGCAGAATTATTAAGATTGATTAAGACTTTCATAAATCAAAATCGTTATTTAAATTTAATTAAGGAAAATCAAACATATTATATGAAAATTTATTATACAACCTTTATATTGTTGCTCACTTGCACGAACTTTGTCTTCTCGCAATGGAATGTAATTTATACGCCCGCTACGTCACAAACTGT
>CAIUQV010000671.1 GCA_903901375.1 uncultured Ignavibacteriota bacterium | reverse complement strand
TCAGCGGTAAATCGCCGTCTGATTTGAAGTTCATCGAACAGGTGAAAAAGGTTTGGGGTGTGAACGAAATATCTACAGGCACTAACGATGTATTCGCTCTTATGAATGCGGGTAAGATTAAGAACTTATTCATATACGGTGAAGACCCTGTGGGCTGTGCAAACGATAAGGACAACGTGAAAGAACTTCTGAACAAATCAGGTTTCAAAGTAGTGCAGGATTACTTCCTGACTGAAACTGCTGAGATGGCAGACGTTGTACTGCCGGCTTCCTATCCGTTTGAAAGCGGTGGAAGCTATGCAAACACACAGAAGTACATCGTTACATTCGAAAATGCAGTTTACTCGAAGCTTGAGAAACGTTCGTTCGCTCAGATGATTGACCTTATGAGCAGGTTCGGACTGAAGAATAAGTTCGACTTAACTTACAACATAACGCTTGAAATAGCATCGCTGCTTAAAGACTCTGTTTCCTCAAACGGCGTCGGTTACAAATTATCAGTAACCGAAGAAGACGCAAAGGAAAAGATGTTTGAGTACGGATGCGATTACCTGACCAGACGTTTCGAAGAGTATTTCGAGAAACAAATGGAAGAAGCAAAAGAATTAATAGAAATCTAAAGAACAATATAATATGAAGGCATTTAATAACGTAGATGAGATTCTGGATTTCGCAATGGAATCGGAACAAAAGGCAGTTGATTTTTATACAGAACTTGCCGACAGGATAAAGAACGAAGAAATGAAAGCTATCTTTCGTGAATTCGCTCAGGAAGAAGTAGGGCATAAAGCCAAGCTTAAGAAGATTAAGGAAGAAAGAATATTCAACATCCCTGCGGAGAAAATCGCAGACCTGAAAATCAGTGATTACGTGGATTCAGTGGTTATCAAACCCGATATGAGTTATCAGGAAGCCCTGATAGTGGCAATGAACCGCGAAAAAGCAGCATTCAACCTTTACACGCGTCTGGCGGGAAAGACAGACCTCCCTGAACTGCAGGAACTCTTCCGCGGACTCGCACAGGAAGAATCGAAACACAAACTCCGTTTCGAAATGGAATACGACGAATACGTCCTCCGCGAAAATTAGAATAGGAATTGTAAGTATCAGATAAGTAAGTATCAGATTAGTAAATACTAGATAAGTAAAATTCAGATTAGTAAATATTAGATTAGTAAATATTAGATTAGTAAATACACAAGTCGCCGTGAATCATCACGGCGCCTTTTTTATATATATGCTATTCTTTCCCTACTCGTGTCCTCCACCCGCGTGTCCTCCTCCGCGTGTCATTCCCGCATGCTTTTAGCGGGAATCTCAATAATATCAGTGTCAATCTTCCACAATAATCTTTTATGCTTTGACTATCTTTTATCTATTCATTCCAACTACAGCGAAATCCTCCTGATATTTAAATAGCCATGAAAATTATACCAGAATAAAGTATATTATTGTATGAAAAAGATGTATGTTATAGCCGGTTGTAATGGTGCGGGTAAGACTACTACTTCTTTCACTTTGCTGCCCGAACTTTTAAATTGTAATAATTTTGTTAATGCTGATTCTATTGCTTATGGTTTGTCTCCACTGAACCCAAAAGCTGTAGATTTTCAAGCAGGCAGAATAATGCTTGAAAGAATTAAATACTTAATTAAAGCAAGTGAAACATTTGCTTTTGAAACAACATTGACAACTTTAAGCTATAGAAATATTTTTATTCAAGCAAAAAGAAATGGCTTTGAAATAGTATTGTTATACATCTGGCTTAATAATCATAAACTTGCTGCCAGCAGAGTCCTTGAGAGGAAAAAGCAAGGTGGTCATTACGTTTCAGAAGAGATAATAACAAGAAGGTATTACAAGGGAGTTGCTAATTTTTTTGGCATATTCAGAAATTTATCCGACAATTGGCACATATTCGATAATTCTTTTGTTATTCCTATACACATAGCTTCAGGATACGGGAAGTCTGAAATAATTAAGAATAAAACAATTTATAATCATATATTATATACTCATGACAACAGCGCAAAAACATAAAGAACTGGAGAAAAAGATTACGAAAGGATTTATGCTTGCACACAAACGAATGGTTATGGAGAAAATTAGGAACGATGAATATGTTGTGGTATCGATTAATGGGAAAAATGTAAGGAAAAAAGCAAAAGAGATTTATTCCAATTCTGAAAATAACAAACATTTTATTGTAGCTGAAAAAGCGGCAAAGAAATATAAAAGCCGTAATAAATAAGTTTCCTGTAAACAAAAAGCCCTTTCAACTTCCGCTGAAAGGGCTTTGATAAAATTATCTGCCTACTGAATCTAAATGTTCTTTCTTTGCCATTAACTGCTCTTTTGTCTCCCTATTTTGACTGAATTAATTGTGGTTTTGTCGTAAAATGCCTCACTGGAGTTGTACCTTTATAATCTGCGAGATTATCAAAATCTTTTAAATAATCTGTTACGTTTTTTATGTTTACACCGATTTGCTGAACAGTATATGAATATGTTTTGTTGGGAGTTAACGATACCATTTTAGAAAGCATACTCATTGTGATGCTACTATCAGATGTGCAAAGGTTATAACTTTTTCCTGCTATTGAATCAATTAATGTGAATATCAATACATTAGAAATATTTTGTTTCTGAATAGAAAATACTGTTAATGTGAATATCAATACATTAGAAATATTTTGTTTCTGAATAGAAAATACTGTACTGGAATCAACATTTACTGCATAATCCGGAGGTGAAGTTACTCTTGGCGCTCCTGTTAGATTGAAATCGCCGCTGCTTCCGCTTGGGAATAATTTCATTTCTTCCGTATATCCATTTACACCGTTAGTTGTGATGTTTAATAATGGTTTAAAATCGTGCGGGTTAAAACTTGTCGGAAGAAGTAATGTGAAATTATTTCCTGAATACTTTTCTATTGTCTGTGAATTAATGTCCGCAAATGCTTTCTTGGTATAGTAATAGCCAAAATTAAAATTAAAAACCAGATTAATATTTATAATTGAACTCCCTATAGGAGGAATTATGCTGCAAGTATATTGTTTCGAGCCGACAGTTTGTATCTGACTTGCGGAAAATTGTATCGTATCAAATCCTCCGGTTTTTGGTGAAACTTCTTCTGATTCACCATAATATTTGTACGCATTAATCTTTCCTTCGTTATCTGTTGTGTAGCTTATAAATACAACTCTTCCTCTGGGATAATTCCAAATTGGACATTGAAAAACTATTGTGGATGAAGAGTCAATATTTTGTGCCGTAACAAATCTGGAATTTGAAATATAATAAAGTTTACCTTTTTCCGGATATTGGATAGTTGGAAACAGCACATTAATTGTGTAAGTATCTGCATTCTGATTTGAAGAAAGTGGAAGATGTATACGCGAGTCACACATTGTAACATCTTTATAAATAATATTGTATTCTCTTACAGGGTCGTTAATATTCACATCAAATACATCATTCAAATCACGAAAGCTAAAATTTCCAAACATATCCGTATAAACTGATTTGTTGTTAACAGTTGCTAATATGCTTTGCAATGGATGATTATAAAATCCAGTTACAGTAGCAGCAATATATGGCTTTGTTGGCAAATGTGGGTCTGAATCTACAGGTCCAAAACAAGAACAATTTGTAATTGTAATAATAAAAAGTAAAGCGGGGACTAAGTACTTTATTATTTTCATCGTGATTATTATTTGAATTAACTTACTTCTTTTGTTCCGTTCTTTCAATTGAATTAATTATGGCATAAGCGCTGTCATAATAATCATATTCCTTGGTCTTTGAGCAGGAAAAACAGTGCTGTCATTACTTTACAGTGGCATTATAACAAAAAGGTATTACATAACAAAAAACCCTTTCATCTTGCGATGAAAGGGCTTCTTTTAATACCTGATAAAATTATCTTCCGACTGAATCTAAATGATCTTTCTTTGCCATTAACTGCTCTTTTGTCTCTACATGGTCAGGGTCAACTATAATTGCCTCTGTTGGACATGCAGGAATACACTGCGGTTCATCGTGGAAACCTACGCATTCAGTACATTTGTCCGGAACGATGTATGTATGTTCGTCTGTGATTGCTGCTTTTGTCTCGCCGCCAATAACCCAGTCTTTTCCGGCTTCATAAATTGCTTCGTTTGGGCATTCTGCTTCGCATGCGCCGCAAGCAATACATTCTTCAGTTATCTTTACTGCCAAAGTTTTACTCCTTGTTTTAAATTTAATGTGTTAGATGTACAAATTTAACAGAAATATTATTAAAATTAAATTCAATTATTCGGTAGAATATCAATTTTACCTTATAATTTCGAACGGTTCATAGAAAGATTCATTCGGTTTCAGCAGGAGTTTCCTGTTCTGGTAGTCGAAGACGAGATTAAATCTCCGTAATGCATCGTTTGAAATCACTCCGTCTGCATATTTATCTTTCGAACGCGAGTTTCCCTCAAAGAAAGTAGCCGTCACATCGCGGAATTCATACTTGCCGATTTGGTATTTTGATATTCTTGCAGTCTTTCCTTTTATATCGCCGCTCAGTCCGAAACCTCCGTAATCCGCCTCGTACTTTTCGGGAAGTATGAACTTCATTCCGTCTCTGACGGTAAGTTCAAGAGACAGACTTGCGGCATAATCTATGTAAACGTCAAGAAGTACGGGTTCTTCATCTTTTATCTGAACATAAATGTTAAGGTGAGGTTTATTGTTTGCATCGAAAGTGAGGGGTATGACTTCCCAACCCTTTTCGTCGATTGTATCTTCAAAGTCGTGCAGAGTGATTATTTTATTATCATAATCAACTTCCACCTTATGGCTGCCGAAGTAAGAATAACCAATCACACCGTCCATTTTAGAGCCTTTAAACATTTCATTCTGGAGAATAATCACACGCTGGTTTTTAAACTCGCAGTTTCCTGAACTGAACGTCATTGAGTCGGACATTATTCCGTTCGAAGGGGGACCATCGCCTGCACCGGGAATCTGGACTATTATCCTGTTGTGCAGCGAAATCGAATCCGCAAGTTCACTTTTGAAGAGAATCATACCGTCGAATCCGAATCCGCTGTCGAGGATTAAATCGAAAGTTCTTGAATTTCCTATGTTCACAGGCACGAGTACTTTGTTGTTAATCAGCTTAAACGGGAATGTATGTTTTTGTGCTTTCTCAAAAGCATTGCAGTTGAATGAAGTCAGAACAATAAAAGCAGCGATTATAAGTGTACAAAAGTATTTCATAATTTACTCCTTCCTCTTACTCAATATACGGAAATATAGTCAATAATGTTCTGTGAGGATAGTATAATAAAAAATGTACATCCGAAAGAACAGGATGTACATTCTTGTTGTTTTTCTTACTGTTAAAATTATCTGCCTGAGAGGGATTTCGGTATGCGTCCCGTTTTTATGCTTTCCGAGCGGAGACGTTTTCCGACAATGCGCTCTACCATATTTCCGATTTCGAGAACTTTGTCTACGTCGAGGTTTGTTTCGATTCCCATTTCGTCCATCATTACTACCATATCTTCGGTAGATACGAGTCCGACAATGCTGGAGTCTTTATAATAATAATCGCCTGTTCCGCTGACGGGTACTCCGCTGACGAAGTTTGCAGGCTGTCCGCCGAGTCCGCCCATTGTGGCTTCGTAGTTTGTCATTCCTGCCTGAAGTGCTGCGAGTACGTTTGCCATTCCCCATCCGCGTGTTGTGTGCAGGTGGACAATGTGCTTCTGCGGGTTTGTGAACTCGTCCATTATCATCGAGAAATATTTGTAAATTCTGTCGGGTGATGCGGAGCCGTCGTGGTCTGCGTGCTCTACGTCGCTTGCGCCGATATCGAACCAGCGTTTTGCAAACTCAACTGCTTTTTTCATATCAGTCGGTCCTTCAATCGGGCATCCCCAGATAGTGCTGACTGTTCCGTTCACCTTGATTCCTGCATCGCGTGCCTGCTTGATGTACTTTTCAGCCATCTTCCAGTAATCGTCGAGCGAGAGTCCCGAATTCTTTTTGTGATGCGATTCGCTTGTGGAAACCATCAGGAGAATTCTGTCGGGACCAAATCCGTTCTTCCTGTTTTCGATTGCGCGTTCGATAGCTTTCTCACGGATTGTAACGCAGGTGAGTGAGACGCTGTCGATAAGGTGAGCAATCTTCTTGCTTTTTCTGAGGCGTTTCATAAGTTCGTCTGCATCCTTAAACTGCGGCATTCCTGTTGGGTTGCCGAGGTTTGTAACTTCTACGTGTTTAAAGCCCGCGAGTATCAACTGCTCTGCAGTCCAGAGCTTTGCCTCAAGCGGGATGTATATTTCTTCGTGCTGAAAACCGTCTCTGACGGTTATGTCGCCGATTACTACTTTTTTAGGATAATTCATTCTTTCTTCTTTAGTTTAAAATTGTATTTCAGGTATATCGCCTTCCACTATTAAAGTACCTTCAGTTGCTTTCTGAATCTGCTCGACAGAAACTCCGGGAGCTCTTTCGAGAAGTTTGAAACCTTTGTCAGTAACGTCGAGCACTGCAAGGTCGGATACGATTCGTTTAACACATCCAACTCCTGTCAGCGGTAAAGTACATTCTTTAAGTAATTTAGATTGTCCTTCTTTGTTTGTATGCTGCATTGCGACGATAATATTCTTTGCAGAAGCAACAAGGTCCATTGCTCCGCCCATACCTTTGATTAATTTGCCCGGTACTTTCCAGCTTGCAATGTCACCTTTTTCTGAAACTTCGAAGGCACCGAGGATTGTAACATCAACGTGTCCGCCGCGAATCATCGCAAAGCTTGTAGCGGAATCGAAGAACGATGCACCCGGCAGGTAAGTGATAGTCTGCTTACCGGCGTTTATCAGGTCGGCATCGACAGTTTCCAAAGTAGGGAAGGGACCCATTCCGAGCATTCCGTTTTCCGACTGCAGAGTAACTTCAATACCTTCGGGAATAAAATTCGCGACTAATGTAGGAATGCCGATTCCAAGGTTAACGTAGTTACCGTCTTTTATCTCACGTGCAATTCTCATTGCAATCTGATTTTTATCTAATGCCATAATTTATTTTGATAAGGTTAATTGCTCAATTCGTTTAATGTAATTCTCGCCCTGGAAAATTCTCTGAACGAATATTCCCGGAGTGTGAATGAAGTTAGGGTCGAGTTCGCCGACAGGAACGAGTTCTTCCACTTCGGCGATAGTAATCTTTCCTGCCATAGCCATCATATTATTGAAGTTATTGGCAGTATATTTATAAATAAGGTTTCCTGCAGTGTCGCCTTTCCAGGCTTTTACTACAGCAAAGTCAGCTGTTAATGCGTGTTCGAGCAAGTGCATCTTTCCGTTGAATTCACGCGATTCTTTGCCAGCGCCGACTTCAGTTCCATAACCTGCAGGAACGTAGAATGCAGGGATGCCGGCACCGCCTGCACGGATTTTTTCGGCAAGAGAACCCTGCGGAAGAAGCTCCACTTCAAGTTCTCCGCTAAGCATCTGTCTTTCAAACTCGGCATTTTCACCTACGTATGAAGAAACCATCTTTCTTATCTGATGATTGTTCAGCATCAGACCAAGTCCGAAGTCATCCACACCGCAGTTATTGGAAATGCAAACGAGTCCTTTAATCTTCGTCTTTGATAATTCAAGAATCGTGTTTTCAGGAATGCCGCAGAGTCCGAAACCACCGAACATAACGGTCATATTATCCTTTAAACCTTCAATAGCCTCTTTAGCGTTTTTTACGGTTTTATTCATTTTATTAATTAATTTGCAGTAATTTAAATCAAAAATACTAATATTACAATAGATAACACTTAAGAATGTATAAGAAGTTCAAATAATCAGACTAACTTCCTTGTCTTTGCATCGGCAAAAAACTATTTTTGTATTCACCAGGGGATTTAGCTCAGCTGGTAGAGCGTTTGAATGGCATTCAAAAGGCCAGGGGTTCGACTCCCCTAATCTCCACAAAATACTGGCTATGAAAATAGATGTCGACATAAACAATTCTGTGACAGCAGACCTCAAAAGTATATTTAAATCAAATCTGAACAAAATAATCCTTTATGGGTCATATGCAAGAGGTGATGAATCTGAAGAATCAGATGTAGATTATTTAATACTTACAAGTTTAAATGACGATGAAATAAAGAAGTATAATAAACTTATTGTTGATTTGTCATATAAATATCTTGATAAATATAATGTTCTTTTCTCATTCGTAATAATTAATTCCAATCAGTTTACAAAATATTCTGACGCATTACCATTTTACAACAATATAGTTAAAGAGGGTACTGTGGTTTATGGATGAAACAATTATAACACTTTCAAAATACAGATTAGAAAAATCTAAAAAGGATCTTGAAGTTGCAAAAGCAAATTTTGAAAGTAACTTTTATTCCCAGTCACTAAACCGCTCTTATTATTCTATATTTCATGCAGTCAGAGCTTTGCTTGCTTTCGATAAATTTGACTCAAAAAAACATACCGGAATTATAGCTTACTTTCAGCTTAATTATGTTAAATCCAATAAATTTGATTCTTCATTCTCAAAAATTCTTATTAATGCAGAAAAAGTAAGGGTTGAAAGTGATTATAATGACTTTTATGTTGCTTCAAAGGATGACACATTAAAGCAAATCGAAAATGCAAAATTATTTATTGAAGAAGTTGAGAAATACCTGAAGGAGCATTACTCCGTAGTATGACTAATCCAAAAACTATCTTATTCTTAAACGGCGATTTACCTTCTATTAATACTGTTAAAAAGTATTTAAGGAAAGGTGATTATATCATCTGTGCGGACGGCGGTGCGAATGAACTTATTAAAACCAGTATTGTGCCTGATATAATTCTGGGAGACCTTGATTCCATTAATAAAGTCAGTTTAAATTACTTCAGGAGGAAAGGCGTTGAAGTAAGGAAGATTTCTGAGCAGGTTACGACTGATTTTGAAAAATCCCTTTTGTATATTATTGAGCGAAAACTAAACGACGTAATTATATTCGGAGGTGTGAGCAGTCGTCCCGACCATACGCTTAATAATTTCAGTATACTGAAGCGTTATTACAGGATTCTTAATATTAAAATAATCGATAAGGATTATGAGATTTATTATATAAAGAACAAGGATAGTTTTGCAACTGTTCCGGGGAAAGTAGTTTCGCTGATGGCAATGCCGGTGGCTAAAGGCATAACTACTAAAGGATTAAAGTACTTGCTGAAAAACGAGAGTCTTGAGTTTGGTACGAGGGAAGGAACACTGAACAAAACATCTGCAAAAAGGGTAAGCATATCTTTCAAATCCGGACATTTACTTCTCTTTAAGGGGATATAATCCGCTAAATACTGACATTTTTGTCAGTAAAACGGCAGACATATCAGAGACCAAGGACAGACCAAGGATAGACCAAGGACAGACCAAGATAAATATTTTCATAAACTGACAAATACGTCAATCCCGCAATTCTGTTTAGAAAGGATTCAAAAGTGTAATGTGATATTATTAAAGTATAATAATGACTATTTTATTTACCAATTACTTAATTTTAAAGGAAAATATTATGATAAATACTGAATTGTTCGATTCATCGATTATAGCATTAAAAGATTTTTTAGGTTTAAAGAAAACCGAAACATTACTTATCGTCTCTGACGAAACCAAGCGGGAAATTGGGCGGACATTATTTGCGGCAGGAAAGCAGTTGTGCAAGGAAGCATTTCTCGTTGAAATAAAGCAGAGGGAAATAAACGGCGAAGAACCTCCTGCGCAGATTGCAGAACTTATGAAGATGGTAGATGTAGTCGTTTGTCCTACTGCAAAATCTCTTACGCATACAGATGCAAGACGCAATGCTTCAAAAGCAGGAGTAAGGGTTGCTACAATGCCGGGTATTACAATTGAAACGATGGTCAGGTGTTTAAGTGCCGATGCGAATAAAGTAGTGGAACTTTCTCTCAGAGTGAAAGCACTTCTTGAGAATGCTTCTGAAGTAAGAGTGGTAACTGAAAAAGGAACTGATATCGTTATGCCAATGAAGGGAAGAAATGTTATTGAGAGTACGGGTGTACTTTTAAACAGAGGCGACAGCGGAAACCTGCCTTCGGGTGAGGTGTATCTTGCTCCGTGGGAAGGAAAGTCGAACGGTAAGGTTGTGATAGACGGTTCACTCGCGGGGATTGGAATGCTGAGCGAACCTATGACAATAGAAGTTAAAGACGGTTTTGCAGAAAGCATAACAGGGGGACCTGAGGCACAGAAGTTTATTAATGCTATAGACAGTGTAGGACGGGATGCAAGAGCCGTGGCGGAATTTGGCATCGGTACAAACTACAAAGCAGAACTCTGCGGAATGATTCTGGAAGACGAAAAAGTATACGGAACGATTCATATTGCATTCGGTAACAATGTTTCGATGGGTGGAAATATTAACGTGAAGAGTCATATAGACGGGCTTGTAATAGAGCCGGACGTGTATGCAGATGGAGAGCTGATTATGAAGAAAGGTAAGCTGATAAAGTAAGCATGCTGACATTCGGTTTCTGGGATTATGCAATTATCATAGTATACTTTGTAACTGCCGTCTGGATTGGATTCCGGTCGGGAAAAAAAGACAGCAGTGCAGATGATTATTTAGTGATGGGAAGGAGGCTGACTCTTCCTGCATTTGTGGCAACACTTGTTGCTTCTTTTTACGGCGGGATTCTTGGAGTTGGTGAGTTTACATACAAGTATGGTATTTCCAGCTGGTTTCTGAATGCATTTCCTTATTATATCTTCATTTTTTTATTTGCAATATTTCTTGCGAAGAAAATCAGACAGACTAAACTTTATACGATAGCCGATAAACTTGAACTTACTTACGGCAGGAACGTGAGTATATTCGGAGCTTCGATGGTGTTTCTTCTTGTAACTCCTGCGCCTTATGTTTTTATGCTTGGACTTTTAACTTCAATGGTTTTTGGTTTTCCATTATGGATATCGATGGTTATCACTATGGTTTTTTCAATCGTGTATCTTTTTAAAGGAGGACTTAATGCAGATGTACGTGTGAATGTGTTTGAGTTTATACTTATGTTTGCGGGGTTTGGCATAATACTTCCGTTCTGTTATTCAACTTATGGAGGTGCAGAATATCTGAATGCAAACCTTCCTGCAACACATCTTTCACTGACAGGAGGCAACTCATTAACTTACATACTTGTATGGTTTTTTATTGGAGCGTGGGCAATCGTTGACCCTGGGTTTCATCAGAGATGCTATGCGGCAAAGGATGAGAATACGGCAAGAAAGGGAATATTCTTTTCATTATTCTTCTGGTTTGTGTTTGATGCAATGACAACGATTACGGGGCTTTATGCAATTTCGAGTATAAAGAATTTAAATGACCCGGCAATGTCTTATCCGTTATTAGCAGAGAGTATACTGCCGCAGTTTGCTAAAGGTTTTTTCTTCATAGGAATGCTGGCGACTATTATGTCTACATTGCATTCGAATTTATTTATTTCTGCCACGACACTCGGCAAGGACATAATTCAGCGTTTTAAGGGTACAAAGGATGAAGAAAATAAATACACAAAGTTCGGGATTGGAGTAACATCATTATTGTCATTGCTGATTGCATTGCTGGTTCCTTCTGTAGTGCAGATCTGGTATCTGGTAGGTAGTCTGACGATACCTTCTTTGCTTATAGGAGTAGTGAGTTCATACTTTGAGATTCTGCGAACAGACAGGAAGTGGATGTTTAGTGCAATGATTGTGTCATTTCTATTCTCATTAATTTGGGTAATCTTTAGTATAGGAATAATTGAGCCAATGTATCCCGGTCTGATATCAGGATTACTGGTTTACTTAATCGGTAGATTTTTTAAAAAGAATTGATGAATTTAAGGTTTTATATCATATTAAATTAATGTTTAACGGAAGGTTTATATATATATTTCTGATTTGTGTTCTGATTTACGGAATACCTTCTGTAAACTTTGCCCAGAGTGATTCACTTGCCGGCAAACTTGAAGTTTACAAATATCCAAATCCCAATATAGATACTTCAAGGTTCAATATATTTCCCGAGAAACTCAACAGAAAGAAAATAGCTTTAGTGCTCAGCGGAGGCGGTGCAAGGGGATTATCTCAGATTGGAGTTTTGTCTGTACTTGAAAAGTACGATGTGAACATTGATATGATTGTAGGAACGAGTATAGGTGCAATAACGGGCGGACTTTATTCTTCGGGATATTCACCTGAAGAGATGGTTGGGATAACAGGAAGTGTAGACTGGAAATCCAAGTTATCGCTGACGAATAAATACGAGCGTGAATTTCTTTTTGTAGATCAGAAAAAATCACAGGACAGGGGTTTCCTTACGATTTCGCTCGACGGATTCAAACCTATGCTTCCCACTTCATTATCAAGCGGTCAGCAGATGTCGGACCTTATAAACATATTTCTGATGAATGCGAGGTATAAGCCTAGGAAGGATTTTTCTGACATAAAGATACCTTTTTATGCAGTTGCGACTGACCTTGATAAAGGAAAAAGAGTAGTGCTGAACAAAGGGAACATAAGCGAATGTATAAAAGCTTCGTTTACATATCCTTTGCTTTATTCTCCGACAAAAGTTGAGGGCAACGACCTTGTGGACGGCGGGTTAACATCGAACATACCTGTTGATGTAGCAAAGGAATTTGGTGCGGACTTTACAATTACGGTTAATTCCACTTCTCCGCTTAAAACATCCGAGGAACTGAAAAACCCTATAAATACTGCAGACCAGATATTATCAATTACGATGGCACAGTTGAATGAAGAGCAGCTAAAGAAATCTGATTTTGTGATTAATCCGAAACTCGGGAATTTAGGTGCAACAGAATTTGAAAATGTTAATTACATAGTTGATAAAGGGAAAATTGCCACTGAGGAAATTGTTAAAGACATAATCAGCAGAATAGACTCACTCGAAGATAAAGCTTCATTGAATTTTAATAATTTTGTTTTTAACGGGAATGTTACTTTTGCACTGAAGAACATTTCTGATTCACTGAAGAATGAGATAGTTAAAGAACAGCAGAATACATTTGTGAGGTATGTTACGATAGAAAAGCGACTGAGGGATATTTATAAAACCGGAAATTTCAGCAGTGTATGGGCTGAAATATATAAATCGGGTACCAATACTGAGATTGTATACAAAGCTAATCAGAACGTTAAGCTGCATTCTTTGAAAGTTGGTTTTAATTTCAGTGATAAGACAAAGAAAGCAGATTATTATTTAATCCTGTGGGATACCCTGAATACCGGCAACACAGACCCGGCGAATAAAACAGTGCCGTCTACTGTTAATACTTCTATGCTTAACAGGATTTCCGAAATCGTAAATACTTTCGGTAAAGATAACCTGAATAAAACAGCAAACAGGAACAGTATGTTTGAGTTTTATGAAAAACTTCTTGGAGGAGTAAGGAAAGACGGTTATTCTGCGATAGACATAAAGAGGTTCTACCTGGATGATAACGGAATACTGAATGTAGATTTCTCGGAAGGTTTTATAAGCGATATAAAGATTAAAGGAAATTATAAAACAAGAAAGAGTTTACTGCTAAGCGAGACAGATGTATCATTCGATAAACCTGTTCTGAAGAATTCTCTTGTAGAAAGTCTGGGTGGTATAGTCGGGACAAATCTATTCCAGCAGGTGAGTATGTATTTCGATTATAAAGACACTTCTGTTTATTATCCATCTTTAAATTTTAACGTTGTTGAAAAAAGTACAAGGAATATAAGAATATCTTTCAGGCTTGATAATGAAAGAAAGTTTCAGGCATACGTAGATTTCAGGAACGAAAATCTTTTTGGAACAGGAAATGAAACAGGTATTACGTTTAAAGGAGGATTGCGGGACAGGGAATATATGGGTGAACTGAAATCGAACAGATTCTTCGGTTCGATATTTACTTACAACTGGTCTGTTTATTACAGGTTCAGGAATATATATGATTATACACAATCGATTGTAAACTCTGAACTTGTAAGAACACAAAACGGCGAGTACAGAGATATAAGATACGGCAGCAGTTTTCTTGTTGGAACTCAGATGAAAAGGTTTGGTACAGTCTTCGGTCAGTTATTGTATGAAAATCTGTCTCGTGAAAGTGTTCAGGGAACGTTTCCTTCGGAAGGTGATTTGAAACTGTTTAAACTAAGGATTGGCGGAAAAATTGATTCTGAAGATATATATCCTTTTGCAACCAGGGGGTCTAAAATAAATTATATATATGAATCTTCCAGAAATCAGTTATCGAGCGGAGTAACATTCACCAAGCTGTCATTCGACATCATACATAATATTGCTTTAGGCAGTCCGAGCGTGTTAAGACCAAAATTTGTATTCGGGTTTGCGGATAAGACTACACCTGATTATGAAGTTTTCTCACTCGGAGGCGAAGATTCTTTTTACGGAATGGTGGAAGATGAAATGAGAGGCAGACAGGTTCTGCTGGCATCGCTCGAATACAGGTACAGGCTGCCGGTGAAGTTTTTCTTCGATACATATTTATCAGCAAGGTATGACCTTGGCAGGGCCTGGGAAAACGCAGAAGATATAAGGTTTAAAGACCTTAAACACGGAATTGGGTTTGCAATACTTTTTGATACTCCGTTGGGGAAAACAAGTTTATCTGCCGGTAAAATGTTTATTATTACTAAAGGTCTTACCAGCGAGAGTCTAAACTGGGGACCAACGACTTTTTATTTCTCAATGGGATACAATCTTTAGATTTATTGTAAAGGAATTTATACAATATAATTTTGAACTTATGGACAGAATTAACGTAAATTACTTAGCTCTCAAAAGTTCTGAAATAATTAATTTATAGTATTATTAAATATTGAAGTTTCTAAACAAATACAGTGAAAACACACTGCGGTTTTTCATAATCGTCATTACGCTATACGTATTAGTGCTTGCCGGTATTCCTTTGTTTAGTTCAATATTTACGAGAAGGCTCACAGTTGACGACTGCACGAAAATAGAGAAAGAGGACATAACCGGAAGAAAGTATCTTGAAGTGCAAAGTATATATCCTGATGGTGTTGCGGATAAAGCAGGACTAAAACCCGGTGACAGAATATTTGAAATAAACGGAAAAAGAACTGAGAGTGTCGATCAGCTTCAGACAGTTCTGTTTTCAATTCCGGCGGGAGAAAAAGGTGTTTACCTGGTGGAAAGAAACGGAGAGCTTTTACAGTTTATAATACCCGTCTATAAGTATTTTCATCTTATATTTTATATTTTCACTTTTCTTGGTCTTGGTTTTTTAATCAATGGTTTCTTTGTCGGAATATCTAAACCCAAAGAGTTAACTTCCCAGTTGTTCTTTATTTTTGGTGCTGTTTCTTCTGTAGGGTTTACAATTTACGGAGGTATTTGGTATTACGTGGGAGCAGACGGATTCCTGATGTACAATTATTATATTGCGAGTATCTTTGTGTACCCGTTATTCTTTCATTTCTTTACAGTATATCCAGTATTCGTCGAGTTTAAAAGACGAAGGCTGAAATTATTTCTTATATATCTTTACTGTATACTGTTAGGGCTGCCGGGTCTTTTCCCAACATTATTTCCTTTTATACAGGAGCAGAATCCTGTATTTATAATCTTAAGTTATGCGCCATTGTTTCTGGTAGTAGGAGCACTCATAGTATTTTTACGGTCGTTTATGCGAATAGAAAGTCCTGAACTTAAAGAGCCTTTAAGAGTTCTTGTAATTGGTATGGTGATAGGGCTTTCAGGACTTATATATTACTATTTTATATTCTCACTTTATGTTGCGAAGCTTGGACTTAATCCGGTTTACAGATTACCGACAATGCTTGTCCTTGCAATACCTATTACGTTCGGCTATTCAATATATAAATACAGGATACTTGATACTGAGTTCTTTGTTAAAAGAGGTATTGTATTTACACTTGCGACAGGAATTACAATAGCTGCATATCTGATTGCGATAAACCTGCTTGATACTTTATTCGATTACTATCAATTCAGGAACAAACAGCTCATTACGGTATTAACCATTATACTAGTAATTTTTTCGTTTTCATACATAACAAAATTAATAAAGTCATTCGTTGATAAGAGGTTCTATAAGTCCAGGTATAATTACAGAAAGTCGCTTCTCGATTTCTCTTCTGAACTCTGCTGTCTGAACAGCATTGAAGAAGTTACAAAACAGCTGAATACAACTCTGCGGGCAACGATGGGCGTTAAGAATCTTTACGTCTGGATAAAAGGTGAAGGTGTAACGGCAGATGCGGCAGAAGACAGTATTTATACGTACCTTTACAAAAATGACAGGAATCCAAAATATCTTTTTGACGTCAATCTACTTGAAGGTAATTTTCCTGAAGGGTACAAAAAGTTTCTGAAAGAAAAAGGTATTGTACTATCGCTGCCGGTACTGATAAAAGATGCATTAATTGGTTCTATAAATCTTGGTGAAAAGCCGGAAAACTCGCCTTATACAGAAGAAGATATTGATTTGCTTAAAACAATATGTTCTAACATTTCAATAGTCTATGAAAACTCAAGGCTCAGGCTTGAAGAAATAAAGAAGAACAAGATTGAAGAAGAACTGAAAGTAGCGAAGAGTATTCAGGAAGGTTTGCTTCCCTATACAAACTTCAGTTTTGGCAGGCTTGAAATCAGTTGTTCCTCTCAGCCGGCAAGAATAATTGGCGGTGACTTTTATGATGTTATCGAGCTTGAAGAAGATAAAGTTCTTGTCGTTATTGCAGACGTATCAGGGAAAGGACTGCCTGCCGCCCTGTACATGGCTAAAGTTCAGGCACTTATCAGATTTGCAGCAAAGATATTCAAAACTCCGAAAGAAATAATTTCAGAAGTGAATAAACAGGTGTATGATAAGTTTGAGAAAAAGTCGTTTGTTACAGTTTCACTTGGTTTGTTTGACCTTAAACAGAACAAGGTAAGGTTCATAAGAGCGGGACACAATCCTGCAATCTTTGCAAGAAACGGTTCGATTGAACTTCTGAATACACGGGGAATAGGGCTGGGACTGGACAGAGAAGATATTTTCATAAGGAATCTTGACGAGTATGAAATCAAACTCGATAAAGAGAGTTTATTCTTATTCTACACAGACGGTCTGAATGAAGCGATGAATTCGCATAAAGAGGAATTCGGTATGGAAAGGCTGATAAATATAGTAAAGCAGAACAAAAGCATGCGTCCTTCGGAAATAAGCACACAGCTGAAAGAGGAGGTTAATAATTTCGTAAATAGTGCTGAACAGCATGACGACATAACTTTAGTGGTAGTTAAATCGTATCAGAATTAAGAGCTAATATTCACAAATGGGATTATTTAAAAACATAAGCGAAAACAACAGGCGGTTCCTGATACTTGTACTTGCATTTATATGTTTACTTCTGAACATAATTGCATTTGAGAATAACTTCATCTCTAAAAGAATGACGACCGATGATTGCCTGTGGATAGAAATAAAGGACAAGGATACTTCAAACGTAAAATTATTAATCACTGAGATAATAAAGAATGGAGTAGCAGACCAGGCAGGACTGAAAGACGGTGATATACTCATTGCAATAAACGGAATACAGTTCAGTAAAACAGTACTTCCGATGGATATACTTAACAGATACAGTAATGAATACATAACGTATACTATAATAAGAAACGGTCAGGTGATGGACGTAAAAATATGGGTATACAAATTTATAAGTTACAGTTTCTTGATTTTCTGGGTTATCGGATTATCTTTCTTATTCGTTGGTACAATCGTCGGTTATTCCAAACCGAAGGAATCAACGTCAAAGTTATTCTTCTTCTTCAGTTGTGCAGCATCAATAGGTTTAATACTTTATTCGGGAACCAGTCCAATCGGTTCAATAAGTTTAAGTATGATGAATTTATGGCAGAAGATATTACTTGGTGCAATCAATATCTCTTTCATCATAGGTATGTTAATGATACCACCCTTATACGTACATCTGTTCATTACTTTTCCCGTTAAGTATGAATTCAAAAGAAGGAAGTTGTTTATATTACTTACTTATTTCTTTGCAATTACACCTGAAGTTGTGCTGTTAATAATAGGAGGTAACAACGGTACATTAATGAATGTACTGCTAACAGCAGTGCCGGTAATTTACTTCTTCGTGGGTTCAAGATTCTTCAGGAAATCCCTGAAAAAAGTAACTGACCCGGTTCTAAAAAAATCACTTTCGATTATAAGTAAAGGATTCTTAATCGGAGGTATCGGAATAGTTTATTTTCTGCTTTATACTAAAATTAACAATCAGCCTGTATTCCTGATAAACCCTGTTTATCTGATACCCACGATACTCGTTATTGCAATACCAATCTCATTCGGATATTCTATAATGAAATACAGGATACTCGATACCGAGTTTCTTGTGAAGAAAAGTCTGGTATTCGGAATTGTTACAATTGCTATAATACTGATGTACCTTGTATTAGTGTACTTTATGAATTCCTATTTTAAAGAAATCTTCAAAGGAAACAATCAGCTTCTGATAATCACTTTTATAATAATTTTTACATTCTCATTCGATTTTGTTAATAAAAGAGCCAAGGCATTCGTTGATAAACAGTTCTTCAGGGAGAATTACAATTACAGAAAATCACTACTTGAGTTTTCAAAGGATATATCTTACACCTCGAATATTGAAGACCTTGTGAGCAAGATAAGGGATTTTCTGCGGGATACAGTCGGAATTTTTTCTTTTAACCTCAGGGTTATCAACGAAAGATACATTAAGTCTCTGGATTTGAGCAATAAGGAAATTGATTTTCTTCTTAAAAAGGTATTAACCGGTAATCAGGATGCGATACTTGTAAATGCATTTAATGTGAACGAGATAGGCCTTACTGAGTCTGAAAAGAATCAGCTGAAGGAAATTAGTTTAATCATTCCGATTTATCTGAAAGACGAACTTTTAGGAGCTCTTACTTTCGGGATGAAAAATTCGGGCAAAGCATTTTCGGAAGAGGACATAGACCTGCTGAAATCTTTTGCTTCGCAGAGTGCCATTTCGCTGGAAAACTCGCG
>CAIUQV010000670.1 GCA_903901375.1 uncultured Ignavibacteriota bacterium | reverse complement strand
TTACCCGACATTGTCATCGGTGCCATCGTAGCACTGTTATGCTGTATTCCATAAACTGAAACAAGTCCCGTAGTTCCTGAAATAGTGCTTGTTGACGTCAGGTTTGAAACTATGTTATTAGTTATATAATTAGTTGTTCCTGTACCGTTCAGATAATAAATACCTCTGATAGCATGATAACTTACCTGATTTGTACATTGAATCGAATTAGCCGTTGCTAGACTTCCTATAAGGTTATTACTAACTGTATAAATTTGTCCTACTGTGGAATTCGAATAATAAATACCTGTATATAAATCTGCAGTTCCTGTCGATGTACCTCCAATTGTAATACTTCCTATAGTGTTGTTCATTATCGCACCAATACCTATATGATAAATCATCGCTAATGTGTATGTTGATGTTGAAGTATTCATCGTCAGGGATATGTTTCCGTTACCCGTTCCCGAACCAATCGTATTTCCGCTTAAGTTTCCTATATTTACATAACCCGCTGCAGCGTAAATTGGTCTGTAGAATGCAGATGAACTGGCTGCAGGACTCGTTGTTAAATTTACATTCTGGAATGTATTGCCCTGTACGCTCGACGCTGCAAGCAAGCCAACACTCAGGTAAATCGGATATAATGAGTATGCTCCCGCACCTGTGTACGTTAATGCTGTACCACCGCACGAAGGTGCAGTACCGCCGAAGTAGTTATTTGTTATCCTTATATCATTATTCAATGTACTCGAGCTGTATATGTCACAAACACTTGTTGCACTTGCACATGTTCTTGACACTGTCTGATAGAAACTGTTTCCGCTGATGTTCCAGTTCGTATTGTAAGATGATAAATATACACCTGCAATAAATGAACCTGCATCGTAGAAATAGTTGTAAATATTATTGTTAATTATAGAATTGTTGTTATTGTATGTCAGTAATGTTGTTGACGTACCCAGAGAATAAATACCGTTTGCATATACTGCCGTTGAGTCGCTTCTATTTCGGATATCACAACTGTTTACGCAGATACTGTCATTACCAAATCCGGTGGCAAGAGTAGTTGTACCGAAATAAACCAGACCACTTGATGTACCATAGTTGGCACCCTCAATAGTACAGTTCTTTAAAGTATCAACTCCTGTCTCATTCTGGAATTGGATAACCGGATTCGCAGTACCGTTTGATTTATTCCTGAATGTCAGGTATTTTGCTCCAAGTCCGTTATTTCCATCAATAGTCACTCTCCTGACACCATTAAGTCTAATCATTGCCTGAGTTGAAACCCATCCTGATATTGTTTTTAAAGATGCCGAAGATGGTACTATACTAACTTTATATTTACCTGCTCCTGTTTCATTAAGTGCATTAAGTGCATTAGTTCCGTCTTCAACTAAATCAGATGTTACGCTGATTGTTATGTCTCCCGAAACAGTACCTGCATTAAGTGCTGCAAAAATGCCTCCTGCCCCTGTTAAAGAAGTATACGTTTGTCCCGTACCCACAGGAATTGTTCCTGAAAATGTTGCTGTTCCGATTGTATAAGATAAATAGTTTGTTATCGGAGTATTAGCTGCAATAAGAGCGACTGATGTTGGAGCAGTTGTAAAAGTTGCCTGATTTGCCGAAACGTTTGGTGTACCATTTAAATCTTGTGCAACCACAAAATACTGAATTGTATTTCCTGCTGTTACACCAGTTCCGCCAAATAACAATGAATAATCTATAGTAAAGTCAAACGGTGAACTCGTTCCGTTCGCTTCCGCATATTTCCAACCGTCTGTTGCGTTTGTATTGTCATTGATTGAAGTTCCGTCAGTTGACCTCTTGTAATAAACACGCGGTTTCGTGCCTGTTGTTGTATTAACTCCAGCGGGTGCTGTTATTGCAACATTGCTGAATGTCCTGTTTGTTGTACCGCCAATACCTAATGGAGTATAGCTGATAACAGGACCAACACTGTTTGTTCTTAGTCCGCCAAATTCGTGAGCTCCTATATCCGGAGCTGTAGGTGTGAATCCGCCAACAGGATAACCTGAATTCGGATACCTTGCTGTTCCGTATGCATCATCTGTTACGTTTACGGATGCCAGAGGTGCTGACAATGTCTGACCGCCGCTCTCAAGACCCGTTGCTATTCCTGTTTGAATGCGCAGGTCATAAGGTGCAGTTGTGCTATTTACAAACGGTGGTAATTCAGATATTGAATTGTTGTCGCGCGGGATTACTCTTGTTTTGTAAGCCGCAAGAGTCTGGTCTGAATTTGTACCGTCGTAATATAATAAGTGATTTGCTGATGGTGTTCCTGCATACAAACAGTTGTTATTACCTGTTAGGTATGTAGTAAGTGTTGTTGATGACCTTCTGTATGCTGCTGCTACGCCGCTTGTTGTACCAGGAGTAGAGTTATCAACTAAAATATTGTTTCTTAAATCTAAATTATACGTTGTATTGACATACAAAGCTGCTGTACCGAATGTCGTTCCCGTACTTGCTGCTTTCAGATAAACAGTATTGTTATACAGATTATTGTATGTACCGCTACTGATATAAATACCCGCTATTGCAGGAGCAATACTCGTACTAGCAGGTGTTGTTAAATCTGTAATTATGTTATTATAAACATTATTGACAGTACCACCGCTTAGATAAAGACCATAAACAACTCCTGTCGTTAATGTTGAGGATAGTCCATTTATTCTGTTCTTTGTAACAGTTACAGGATTTCCATTTACAGAATACAATCCATAGACTGTTCCCCCAAGACTCGATAAATTGAATATTGAATCCTGAGTGAAACTTGCTTGTGTTGTTGCAGATGGATTGTTATACAAACCGTAAACCGAACTTGCACCACCCGTTGTAAAATTACCAATTTTATTATTATTCATATTCACCCAGTTCGTAGGAGAACCAATCTGATAAATACCGTAATAAATTGTTGCAGCAGCACTTGTAAACCCTGTAACAGTATTATTGTTTATGTTTACAGTTCCTGCTGAAGAACCGCCATGGTAAATTCCATATGTATAGCCCGTTCCTGTCGCAGTTATGTGCTGTTGATTAGTGATTGTATTGTTAGTGATATTCTCAACTGAACCAATTGGAGGAGATGCTGTCGGACTAAAGTAAATACTGTACAAATAACCGGAACCGTTAAGTACGTTTCCTGATATTGTATTACCGCTCATATCAATATTTGCAGATGAAGCATTATTGTACAAGCAATAATAATATGCTGAACTTGTAGAAGGAGACGTATTGTTTGATACTGTGTTGCTGTCTACCTGACTGAAAAGATACGATTGATAGCTCGATGGATACAATCCGTAAATCGTAGCTGTTGCTGTCGTTCCGCAAATTGTGTTGTTAACTATCCTGTTTTGATTGCAGATTGCTGTATCCGCTAGCCCTGCATTATAAAATTGATAATATGAATATGCTGTAGTTCCTAAAACTGTATTACCGGAATCAAGATTGTTATAAACATAATTCTTGTTCGATGCATAAAGATAATTGTAAATATCATATTTATATCCTGTTGAAGAAGCCGCAACACCGTATGTGTTGTTTATTACTTTATTTCCTGTAAATATATTGTTCCTTACATATAACTGACTTCCTGACGCAGTATAATTATAGAAATAATAACTATAATAAGATGAAGTTGTTGGATTAGAACAGTCTTTTACAACATTATTCGTTACAATGTTATCTGCACAATAATAAGTATAATTGTAAATACCGTACTGATATCCAACAGAAGATGTTGTATCTGCTAATGTTACAGTATCGCCGGATACTACTATATTACCACTGTTATTATACGCATAATTGTAAATTCCGTATAAATAACCGGTTGAGTTTACACCACCCCTGCTGTTTATGTATGTATTCGTAATCGTAGGATTGCACTGATAGTATGCATAAATTCCGTAAGCTGTGGTTGTAGAACCTCCAAAGTTAGTAATACTGTTCCTACCCGAACCACCGGTATTACTTATTACGTTACTCTGGTCTTCAAGTGAGAACGGGAATGTACCGTCAGACGGACTATACAAATAAATACCGCCATAACAATTCGAAATATTATTACTCAGGAACTGATTGTAAGAATTAGTTCCCGAAGCCGCCGTTATTGTCTGTGCTGTACCCGCAGTATTTATGTTAGAAGAATATATACCATAAGTCGCTGTATTCGTTTTATTAAGACTTATATTACAATTCTTAATTGTATTGTATTGGTTTGCTAAAACACCACTCGGTCTTAAGAATGCATAACCCCATTCCATTTGCATCGTTGTTGTTGTATTACTGCTCGTATCTCTGATGTCAATTCCGTCAAATGTGAAATAACTTGCACCGTATAATTTAATAACACCGTCATAAGTTCCTGTTCCTACTCCTGCAACGATGTATGGATTTGCACCCGTACCTGATTTCTGGAATGTTACTGTATTAGACGCAGTTCCTGTTGCTGTAATAGTTAGGTTTGAAGCTACTTCTCTGTAACCTGCAGCAACGTTAAATACTACAGGACATGTCATAGTTCCCTGAGCATTAAGTGCATTGATAGCAGCTGCAATACTCGGGAAAGTGCCTGGAATACTCTGTGTACCACAGATTGCATTTCCTATTATTCCTCTCTTACCAGGAGGAGCTATTACAGTCGGAATATATGTATTACCACCTACAGTTACCGAATTGCATTGTGCATCAAGTGAGTCACCTATTACCGCACCAGACGGTACATCATATGTTAACCAGAAGTAATTAACGCCAGATGATAGCTGACTTGAACCTGCTATCGTAAACGGACCGTTCGGAGCGTTTACTGTTGCACCTACTTGTGTTGTAGTTAAAAAGTTTGGATTTGTTCCGGTAAAGAATAACTTAGCATTCGAAATATCAGTAGCGGGATTAGTGCTTCCATTTGTACCGAATGAAAAACTTGTTGCACTTATCGGATTTGTATTTCCTGAAGTTACAACCTGTAATCCTATTATTTGCTGATTTACTGCTGGTAAAAATACACTCAATATATTAGTCTGTGTTGTTGTACTCGAAGCATAAGTCATACTTGTATCCGCTGATACTATTACTGTATAATCTTCCTGCTCACCGTATGTCAATGCAGCACATACGTTCGCTGCACCGGGTGCTGATGATAAATTTGCTCTTATTCTCATCCTGTGTGAGCCAATCGTTGCATTTGATGGCACATTAATAGTAGCAGTTGCTGTTGTTGTTACGTTTCCGGGAATTACTGTCGTTGGTATATATTCACCCGGATCAAGGAATGAATTATTATTGTTCCAGTCAACGTATATACCAAATGCTGTTGCATTCGGATTTCCTATATTTTGGTTTGTTATCGTTATAGGATATGGATTATTCTGCCTTACAGTCGTTGAAAGATTTGTGTACCTTGACCAAACATATGGCGTCGGACTTGGGCATACCGAAGTATTATTAATGCTTCCAAAATTAACATTCGCAACATATATTCCATATGCCAACCCTGAATTTGTGAATGTACCTATACAATAATTATCAATTGCATTACCACCGACCTGATAAGTAACGGTAGGTACAACTCCTCCCATTGGACTTGATCCTATTATAGAATCACATGATGCATTTAGTGAGTCCATTAAAGGTGCAGACCCGCTTATGTCATAAGTCAGCCAGAAGTAATTAGTAGCATTCGGATCAAGTGTAGCCGTATCGTTGAAATTCATCACTCCATTCGGATTCGCAATAGATGTTCCGTATTGTCTTGAAGTTGAGAATGAACTACCTGAACGCGTGTACCATAATTTTGCATTCGTAATATCAGTTGCAGGATTGTTACAGCCATTAGTTGAGAATCTTAATCTGTTTATCTGGAATGGACTCGTCATACCAGTATCAGTTACTGCTACTTGAACTATCTGACTGTTTGTTGTTCCCGGCGTATAAGGCATTCCGGGATTTAATTTAGTTGTTGTGCTGGAAACATATCCCATCGGGCCTGAAGAGATATTTCCGTATGATACGTCGTCTAAATACATATTATTTCCAAGCTGACTCCATGCTTTAAAAATAATATAATTTGTTGCTGTATTAAAACTTGCTGGAATTGTATAAGTAAATTGATACCAGTTTGCTGTTGCAGTGTATCTCAATACATTTCCTAAAAAGGTCGCACCCGTTAAACTTGCAGATGTGTTTACATAAACACAAATACTGTCATAAGAAGTCGAATATCCCGGGTCCCTGTACATCCAGAAACTTACCTGACCTGTACCAGATGTTAAACTGAATGACGGCGTTACTAGAATAGCATAATTTCCTGATGAGGAATTATAACTATTATAATATGCCATACCTGCTCCGGAATGTGGGGAACATGTCGGTAAAGTACCTGCCGTACTTCTTGTCCAGTTATACGTTGTACCCACAATTGCAGTCGCTGTCCAACCCGTCGGAGGAAAAGTCGTACCGTCAAATGATTCCGAATACATCACATTCGGTGTTTGTACATTTAGTGGTGATAATGAAGTTGGAGTCATGACCGTTTTAAGTCCGCTCGAACTTTCATTAAATGGGAAGTAAAATCCGTATGTCAGAACTGTGACAAGGGACACTACCGCAATAAAAAGAGTGCTTAGTCTTTTCATAAATTTGTTTTTAGATTTAATGAGATATATTTTAAAGTAATATAATTATTGATAAAAATTATAATATAATTTCCGGATTGGAACCTATGGCTTATTTTCGGTGTTTTATTTGACAACAGTAAAAGTATCCCTAATAATATTAATAAGTATAATTTAATAAATATACTCCCGGTAATCCCTCATTACCGGATAGTAAAATTCCCTTGCTCTCTTAAAACTTAAAAATTTTAACTAACCAAATATTTTTTTATGGTTGTTAATGTTATGTAGTATAATTATATATATCTCAAATTACAATGTACGGAATACGATAATTTGATATTTATTAAACGATTTTATTTGCCGTATGTAATTATTATTTCTCACTGTATTGTTTAATGTAGTTCTTTAATTCCATCAAAATAATGTAAACCTGAATTCACTTTTATTCTTTCAATAAATAGCGTTAATACCTTTATTCTTGTGAGTTCAAAGTATTTTAATTTATTTCCATCATTATATTAATCTGTATCTAATTCAATTTATTATATGGTCAATTTCATTATTTTTTAAGAAATTGAATCAGCATTCAACTTAGACTAATGTAACAAAATTCTTGCATAAATTTATAATCAATCGCATTTTACTCTTATCAAACAAAACAGGTATCATAGTTACCGCAGTTTTAAGATTCTCCCTTTTTTTAATCCTCATATCAGAATTTTATAATGTAGCTTTTCCCATTTGCCATTTTCAAAGAGTTTTCTTAACCCATAACAATGCTCTAAATAGTATCAAGTCATTATTAATACAGCATTCGGTATTTCATTCATTATGTCTTACGCAATTGCACTATAACCAAGGTTGAACTTACTGAAATCTATCCGATTACGATTTTTCTCCTTTGATGTAACAACTATTTTATGTAAATTTATTTCCTTAATGTTATTATTATAGATATTTAACGTTCGTATTTATATTTTATTATCGTTTTAACGATGATTTGCGGGAGATTTTAATACCGTTAAACCGATTTTTCGTTCGTATACCGACTTTAATATCTGAATGTAATTTATACAAGATATGAAAAAAGCAAAAACAGACGTTCTTTTAGAGTCATTATCAGTTAAAGAGTATAAATCTTTTGAACGTTTTTTAAAGTACAGTTTAAACGACAAGTCCGTTCACGTATTAAACTACTGGACATCTGTATATTCCCCCGCTAAAAATACCATTAATTTTCAACAATCAAAATCTTTTTCAAGGAAAACTCTGTCTGATTTTAATAAGCAGATTGAAAAGTATTTTATATTTCGAAATCTTGAAACTGATACTTTTGGCAAAACTGTTTATCTTATAAGGGAACTAAGAAAACGTAACATTGAAAAATATTTTGATAAACTACTAAATGACCTGATCAAATACCACAACCATAAATACAAAAAAGGTTTTCCTTCAATCCTCGCATTGCTCAAATTAAATTTCGAAGAATATATGCTACATAACAGCAGGGTTGATGAGAAGAAAATGAATTCTGTATCAAAAAACAGGATTATTCTTCTGGACGTTGCTACCGCACATGCTAAACTTCTTGACTTCTATAACGATACTTATTACAGCAAAGATAAAAAGTTTAATGACGAGGGAATGGTTAACCTTTCCAAAGTCACGGAATTTGTCAAAAATAACTCGAAGTACTTTATTAAGAATTTTCCGAATGTCTGGATTTTATACCTTATTCATAATGCTATTAACGATTCATTAAACCTTGATTTAATCATCGACGCCTTTAAATTTTTCAAGAATCATGAATCAAGTTTTACCGAAGATTTTCTTCAGATTGGATACGACGCTCTTTTAAGACTGCTGTTTTCAAAACTTAATGAAGGCAATAGTAAAGCATTTGAGTATTTCTACGATTTGATTCTATACCTTGAAAGCAAAGGTATTTTGTCAAGGTTACTTCATATTCCTCCAAGAATTTTTGTTGGCTTTGTTATGGCAACATCCAGTTCTGGTAATTACAACCTGGCAAATAAAATTGTAGAGGAATACGGTAATAAAATTGTTACATCTTTAAGGGAACCTGTTCTGGTTATATCAAAATCTATGATTGAACTTGCACAGGGAAACAGTAAATTTGTTAAAACCAAGCTTGAAAATATTAAGACTCATGATTCTATGCTTTATTTGTTTTCGAAAACTACTTTATTAAAAGCTTACTACGAGAATAATGAGCTTAGAAAGATATACC
>CAIUQV010000669.1 GCA_903901375.1 uncultured Ignavibacteriota bacterium | reverse complement strand
CGCGACATATGCCCGAACTTTGTCGTCAATCCGTTATGATGATTAATCACAACCGAATTCCCGTAGCCGCCGTCGTACTCTGCCATCGTAACCGTACCGCTTGCAGTACATTTCACGGGGTCGCCAATCTCACCTTTTATATCCAGACCTTTATGAAATTCCGTGCTTCTTCCGCCAAAAGGATTCGAACGGTATCCGAACAACGATTTATGCTCGCCGATAAGCGGATGACCAATCGGAACATTCTTAATTGTATTCAGAATCTGGTCTGTCTTTTTGAAATAAAACTCATAAACTCTTAAATCAGGACTTGAATTATCTTCAGGACCTCCGGCATTCTCAGTCTTAAAAACACCGCGCTCAATTAAATACTTATTAATATCCTTAATATTATTATCAATATCGCCCACCTTCTTCTTAATCTCAAGCGAATCGAGCAGTTTCAAATCATTCTTCAGAGATAAAACATTATTATTAAGTTTTGATATTTCGTTGTTAGCAACCTTTAGAAAAACAATCAGCGAAATAAGTGACAAAAGTAAAAATCCGAGTACTGACGACGAAATCTTCAGGTAAGTTTTAAACTTTTCAACATGCTTAGTAGGGACAGTGTAGAACTTAGTCTCTGCACTGTCATTACTAACAAGGAATACTGTAGTAATTCTTTCCCTCATTGTTCTGATAATGATTTGTTAAAGTTGTAAATATAAGATATTTATGCGATTAAAGAAATAAAGATATAGAAAGCAAAAGGGCAGCGAATAAAGCTGCCCCTCTGTTTTATGTCAAAAGCTAATTGGCTATAAATCTATATAAAGCTTTAGTAAGACGATTAGGCAGTATGGGATTGTGAAACAGGAGTCCCAACCACAAACACCGTCAGAATGCCTTGGAATAATAGTAATAAACGATGAATGAGAAATTAAAATTATGTTGGGTATATGCAACGTGCGGGAGTTGGAAGACATTTCACTATCCTTCGTTACTGCTTTTGCAAGCGTGCCATGCACTTTCAAATTGCACTGAAACCCACATGATGTATACACTGAATAAGATCCAGATTATTTTATTAATTGTTCGTTATCTATCATAATATCAAATGCCAAATCAAATTTATCCTTTCTTAGATATGGAACATTTCGATATAGTATGTCATAACGGGAATTATAATCGTGACGTGCATATCGATTATTTGTTTTATTGATGTATCTAATTGATGTTAGTCTGCCATTTGTTTTAATTGAATCGACTTCCGAATACATACTACCCACTGACATTGTAGAAAGAGAGCCACAAAGTATGCTAATCGTAATCGAGTCTGAAGATATAAAACTTACAATTGCTCCTTCTCCATAATAAAAATACTTTGGTCCAATTAAATCGTCGGGTAATTTAATAGAATCTATTCGATTAAAGCATTTGAATGAATATATCTTAAAACTCTCAGGATTATCATTAATCTGGCAAAAACCATAATGAGAAATCATGAAAAAAGCAATTACTATTAAAACAGAATATCTCATAGTGCTGTTATTTAATTTGTTTTTAGCGTTTTGCAACTCCCCGAAGGTGGCGATTTTGAAGCACAAAGTTTCTATTTATAACTTAAGTTTCATCGAAGCACAAAACTCAAAGTTTATACGTCAGCCCGCTTGACGCAAAACCCGTGTAAGCGGTTCGGCTTTCTTTGTATCTTTTTTGCATCATCTACCAATTGTTTTATGCCGCCAAATTGCAATTACGTTTGTATCTGCGTGATGCTCTTCGGGGTTATTTTCTAAGAGTCTTTTTTTGATGTCGTATGCCTTCGTATAGTCGTCAATAAGTCCTTTGTTGTTTAAGTCCGACGGCAAAAATGTTTCGTTAAAACCACCGCAGTTTGTCAAAGCACTAACACCAAAATCCTGGTCTAACAAGTCGTAACCAACAAATTCGTACTCGTCAATTTTAATGTCTTTGCAGTCCCGGTCAGGTTCCAGCACAACTGTCAGTAAATTGAAATTGCCTTTGCTCTTTAATCTTTTAAAGATATAATCAGGAGTCGTGAAAAAACCTGTCTGATATTGGTTGATAACGTGAATGAAATTCCAGTCATCCGCATCGTGATAGTCCGGCTCGACTAAAATTTCGTTAAGCAATCCGTCGAGCGATACAAGTTCTGTCAAATGGGTCAACTTAGACCATTCGATGTATTTGTCCCAGGACATTTCGTCTTCGTTGTTTGTTCTATCGAATGTCCTACGTGCTGTGAATAAAAAAGTCATTTTGGTTTGTATTCTTTAAACTGACCGCTAACTTTTGTGTTTACACCATATAGCAGCTATTTTCGCTGTATAACTCTTTTTTAATTTTCTCTTTATGATTGATTAAAACTTAATAATACAATGATAAATTTACAATTCAATTTGGCAAAAAGGACTTTTTATCTGCTCAATTCGTTTTATTGCGTTTATGTTTCTGTGGTCTTGCTCGAACTTTGTCCAGGTTGATGACTCTTCGTTTTTCGGCAAAACCGCAAAAAATGAGGAATTTTAAGCTTTTATTGCTTTTATTGGCTCTGAATAAGCATATATGAGAGTTTCATATGCATATATGAGAGTCTTATAAGCATATATTAGAGTTTCATAAGCATATATGAGACGTTAATATGCGTATATTGGAATCTGATTTGTGTTTAAAAACAAAGGGCACGAAGGTATTAAAATCCTGTATGCCCCGGTAAGATGCCTGGCTGTTTATGATTTGTGCTTACTTTATCTTGGGATGAAGCTGTATGGTTCGCTCCAGTCGCCGGTTCCTTTGGAATTGCTTGCGGCAATTCGTATAAGAATTTCTTTTCCTTTTTCCAGATTTGGAAGGACAAGCTTTTTTGATGAAGTGGTTTCGATAGCAGGTGCATAGCTCGGTGCGGCTCCCTGTACAACGGGTGATGTCTGTACTTTGTACATTAATCCGCTTCCCATATTCGCAATAATAATTTTTGCGCTTTCGGGCGTTCCGCCGTCTGTGATTTTCTTTATCACAACTTTGGCAGGAATACCTTTTGGGGACGGTGCTTTGTTTGCCCTGAAGCCGGAAAGATTTATAAGTGCCTGGTCTCCGTTGGCAATAGAGTTTACGTAAGGTATTGCCTTGTCGATTAACAGATTGTAAACATCCACGGTTTTCTCGTCACGTTCAATCTTCTTCTGATGATTGCCTTTAGCTTCTGCAATGTGCAGGCCAAGTAAATCTCTTTCTTCAATAAGAACATGAAGGTCGGGAACGGGTGTTGCGAAAACTGCGGGATTGAAGTTAAAGAGCGATTACTTTTGGAACGAGGTACAAAAGTACTAAAGTATCAAATTGTACGAATACCGGCAATTATCGGCTAACATATGTTAGCCGATTGTATTGTTAGTTAAAATTATAATTACCAGGGTATTCTTACACCCTTGTGTACTAATTGTCCGTGAGGAAATTGTTCTCTTGCGATTGTTACAAGGCTTACTGCTGTGCTTGCGCCTTCTGCTACTTCCATTGGGGCAGCGTCTGAGCCTAAGTCTGTCTTTACCCAGCCGGGATGTGCTGCTGCTACTGCTATTCCTTTTGCTTCTAATGATTTTGATTGAATTTGTGTAAGCATATTTAGTCCTGCCTTTGATGTGGCATAGCCTACGGTCATAAAAGCGGAAATGTACTGCCACTTATTTTCTGCGGCATCGATAGAACCTAATTGTGATGAATGGTTTATCACTCTTGCATCGCTGCTCAATGAAAGCAGAGGCACTAATGCTTCTGTGATTGCATAAGGGGCGATAAGGTTTGTTTCGAGTGTACGACGAACCTTGTCCGCATTTGTTGGTTGTCCGTCCCATTCAATCGCAATTCCTGCATTGTTTACTAATACGTCCAGTTTACCAAATTTCTCTTTGAGGTATTTTGCAAGACTGGCAATGTCGGAAGAATTTGTAACTTCAAGTGCTACTGTATGAGCATCGCAGCCTGCGGCAACAAGTTCTTCAACCGCTTTTGCTCCTGCATCACGGTTGCGGGCTGTGAGCACAACTGTATATCCGAGTAATCCTAACTGACGTGCTATTTCTTTGCCAATACCTTTGTTTCCCCCTGTAATCAGGGCTACTTTACCATTTTTGTTTTCCATAAAATTATAGAATTAATTTATAAGTGTTTATCACGTTTTTGAACTGTGACTGAAATTATTTAGAGGTTTTGAGTTAATGCATTTTACTTATTCCGCTTTAAATAAACAATTGCATAAATAATCGAATGGTGGTGTAGGGAAAACTTTTGACAATTTACGTTTTAAAATCCCGCAGGGATTTTATCATGGTGCAATCCGCCGCGGAGTTTGTCTCAAAACGTCTTTTGTTTAGGCTCTAATTTTTTCTGTAGTGTGTATTTTAGAGATTTTTTTCTGATTTATATCTTTTTTGGGAGGTTTTTAAAAATGGACGT
>CAIUQV010000668.1 GCA_903901375.1 uncultured Ignavibacteriota bacterium | reverse complement strand
TATCATCCTCTGGCTATCACCGTTCCTTATAATCACAGCAATATAGACAGCGATGAAATGCTCTATTATGCAGATGGAAATTTCTTCAGCCGTAAAGGAATTGATTATGCTTCTATAAGCCTTCATCCGGGAGGTCTCACACACGGTCCTCATCCCGGAACTGTCGAAGCTGCTCTCGGAAAACTTGAGACAGTTGAAACTGCGGTTATGATGGATACATTCAAGCCTCTGAAACTGACAGATTACGCTAAACAGATTAACGACGAGTCTTATTATCTGAGCTGGAAAGAATAAAAATTATGATTTAATGTTTGACTCTTAATTATCCGTTTATTATTTTTGTATACAATAGTATTCATATGAATACTATTGTATACAAAATACGAAAAGCTCTTCGTGAACTTACCAAAGCAATATCTATTTATCTTAAATCTCTCAGTGTGCTCTGTGTTCTCTGTGGTGAGTATGTTTTTTTGGTGTTTTTTATCTTATTATTAATGTTCCTTCCTAAAATATCAGTATATTATTCGCAGCCGCAAGGAATTCTTTCTTCGTCATTATACTGTCGCATCCCGACTTGAATAACCTTTCTTTCGTCTCATCTGTTATAGCCGTTACAACCGAAACTATCTTAATCTTCTTGTTTAACTCGGAGTTCCGCGTTTCAACAATGAACCCGAAATTGTCTTCATTGTCCATATCCACAACCATCCAGTCTATATGCCCGTCACTTTTATTATCCGTTATTGTTATCTGATGGTTCAGTTTAGTAAGAGTCAGGGTTGCTATGTTTATAAAATCTTTGAACTCTTTATCATTAGATACAAGCAGAACTTTTCTTGTCATATTTTTATTATCCGTTATACTGAATGTATGTGTTTAATATATCTATTTTTTCCTCTTTGAGTTTCACGTCAACAAGCATAAGGTCCCTCATTGAAACCAGACCAATAAGAGACTTTTCCTCTATCACAGGCAAATGTCTTATCTTTTCCTGCTTCATTATTTTCAGGGCGTGCTCAATGCTGTCGTTCGAATCAATCACTATTACGTTCTTTGTCATTACGTCATCTACTATTGTCTTGTGTAAATCAAATTCTCTCACAATACAACGTCTGAGTAAATCCCTTTCGGAAAATATTCCAAGCAATCCTGAATCTTTATCGAGTACAGGTACCGCCCCGATGTTATGCAAATCCATAAACTTTGTTACATCGAATACATTCATTCCCGATTTTACGAATAGTAACCTCTCGTCCTTTAAATATTCTTTTAAAGTTTTCATTTTCCTATCTCCCTTTATTATTTAAATTAAAATAATTAATTAACTCTATTATTGCAAGATTTGAATTCAGTTAAATTAATTTTTTTAAATGCATGAAAAATAATAATATGAAGTCCGGAATCTGTCCGGTTTGTGGCTGTAATGACGTTTTTACAGATTCTTCTCTGCCAAAACGGGGAGATAGAATGGTTATTCCAATCTCCGGAATGAGAATGCTGTTTACAGATTGCTATGTCTGTCTTGAATGCGGATATTTCGAAGAGTTCATCGTGGAAAACGATTTAAGAGACGATAAGAAAAGGGAGAAAATTAAGACGACCTGGAAAAAAGTGCCAAACAGTTCCTTACCGTAAGTATATATACACTATATTTTTTCGTTTATTTTTGTTACATTTTATTACCTAAAATTCATCGGAGGTTAAATGAAAAGATTATTTACTTTGTTTGTATTTGTCCTGACTTTTTCCCTGTCTGGGACTTCTTTTGCCCAGTACAACTGGGAATCCTTTAATATAGGAACTTATGAAAACCTCAATAGCGTTAGTTTTCCAAGTATCAGCACAGGTTACATAGTTGGCAACCTTGGTTTAGTTTATAAAACCACTAACGCCGGATTTAACTGGAGTCTGAAAAGTTTTCCTACAAACGGAAATAACTCCTATGTCTACTTTATTAATTCTGCTACTGGCTTTGTTAGTAATCAGGGAGGACTTTATAAAACTTCAGACGGCGGAAGCAACTGGATTTTGATTACTTTGCCCACAACTTATAATGTTACTTCAATTCATTTTTCTTCTGCAAGTATTGGATGGGCAGGCGATTTCTGGGGTAATGTTCTTAAAACAACAAACGGCGGAGATAACTGGGTTAACACTACAACAATGCCTGGTTATAATTCAAAAGTATTCTTCATCAATGATTTCACAGGCTGGAGCGTTGATACTTACGGCTATGTTACTAAAACTACCAACGGCGGTACAAACTATGTACAGACAAGACTCGTGTTTGATACTTTGTCCGCTGTTAATTTTATAAGCTCTACAATTGGTTTTATCGTTGGTGACAGCGGAAAAGTTTTTAAAACTACTAACGGTGGGAACGGTTGGAATCTGATATCATCAGACCTTTACGGTAAACTCAACAGCGTTTATATGGAGTCACCATTAAAAATCACTGCCTGCGGACACGATGGTCTTATACTTTACTCTAATGACGGAGGTAATACATGGAATTATCAGGTTTCTACTTCAAGTGAATTGAAACAGGTAACATATGCCCCTTCTGCTTCTGTAGGATGGGCTGTGGGTGATATTGGCACTTATGTTAAAAAAGTAGCATCATCTACTACTGCGTGCATCGGTAATGGTAACGTCAAATCACCTTATCCGTTTTACTCTTTCTATGCAGATTCAAGAACCGATATGCTTTATCTTGGAAGTGAAATTCTTGCGGGCGGCGGTGGCATTGCAGGCACAATTACCAAAATTGGGTTTTACGTAGATTCGCTCTACAGCACTCAAACTCTGACAGGTTTTACCGTAAAATTGAAAAACACTACTTCTTCATTTATTACCGGATTTACAGATGTGGGCTGGACTACTGTTTACAGCGGTTCATACACTGTTAGCGGCATAGGACAGATGTTTATAGATTTACAAACACCTTTCAATTACATTCAGGGAAATAATCTACTCGTGGAAGTTTGTTATGATAATTCTGCTTTTTCTACAAATACTTTTGTTCGCTCTACAAACGTTCCTAATATGACGTTCAATGGACATCAGGATTTATTCTCCGGTAATGGCTGTACTGATATTAACATAGGAAGTGTAATGGCAGCGCGTCCAAACCTTTGCTTCTTCACTTCTGTTATTTCCGGAAATCAGAATCAGCATTCTAACGTTCCGAAAGATTTCAAACTCTATCAGAATTATCCGAATCCTTTTAATCCGATGACGAAAATTAAATTCGATATTCCGAAATCATCTTTCGTAACTTTGAAGATATACGATATACTCGGCAAGGAAGTTGCTTCTCTCGTTAATGATAAGCTTCAGCCCAATTCTTATGCAGTCGATTTCAATGCCTCGGGCTTAAACAGCGGTGTTTATTTCTGTCAGTTGTCAGTTGATAATGTTCCATTCTCAATTAAGAAAATGTTATTGGTTAAATAACTGAAATTGTTCTATGATAAGTTTAAAATGATTTTTGTATAAATGAAAAAGGGAAGTATTACTTCCCTTTTTTTAATAATCTGCTTTGTTTTCCGATACTATTTCTTCGTGAATAATATATTGTCAATCAGTCTTGTCTTGCCAAAATAAACTGCCAGCGATACCAGAACATCTCCCTTAAAGTTCTTCAGGTCTTCTATATCATTCAGTAATTCATTATCAGTTACGGCTATGTACTGTACTGAACCTTCCCCCGCTTTTATTTCTATCATTTCTATCATTTCCCTCTTTACTTCTTCCGCATCGGTAAAACTATTTGCAAGTACTTTTTCCTTCGCCGACTGCAATGATTTATTAATCACTGCCGCATCTTCTTTCTGCTGTTCTGATAAATATGTATTCCTTGAACTCTTTGCAAGTCCGTTGTCTTCTCTTATCGTATCGCAGATTCTTAATTCAGTATCCAGATTCAAATCCTTCACGGTTTTTTTCAATACCGATACCTGCTGTGCATCTTTCTGCCCGAAATAACTGTAATGCGGTTTGCAGATGTTAAACAGTTTCATCACTACTGTCGAAACTCCTTTGAAATGTCCCGGTCTGTATTTGCCTTCAAGCTTCTCGGATAAATCATCAACATTAACATACGTCTTGAAATTTGCTCCGTACATCTCTTCTGCAGACGGATTAAATATGTAATCTACTCCAGCCTGTTTGCAGATGTAAAAGTCTCTCAGGAAATCTCTGGGATACTGCTCAAAATCTTCGTTCGGCAAGAACTGCGTCGGGTTAACGAATATGCTCGCAATCACCACGTCGCATTCATCCCTTGCCGCAAGCATCAGCGCAACGTGTCCTTCGTGCAGGAAACCCATCGTAGGAACAAACCCTACAGTCTTGCCTGCTCTTCTGAAGAACTCGGCAATCTCCTGCATTGGTTTGATTTCCCTTATTACTTTCATTTACTTTGCAAAAAGGTTAAGCAGTTGTGCTAACTTGTCTTTCATGTTTTTTCTGTCAACAATTAAATCCAGAAATCCGTGTTCAAGCACAAAGTCCGAACGCTGAAAACCTTTAGGAAGGTCTTTACCCGTTGCCTGCTTTATAACTCTCGGTCCCGCAAACCCTATTAAAGCATTCGGTTCTGCTATGTTCAGGTCTCCCTGCATCGCAAAAGACGCACTCGCTCCGCCGGTTGTAGGATTGGTTATTATGGAAATATAAGGTATTTTTTCTTCTGCAAGTTTTGCAAGTCTTGATGATATCTTTGCAAGCTGCATTAAAGATATGCC
>CAIUQV010000667.1 GCA_903901375.1 uncultured Ignavibacteriota bacterium | reverse complement strand
CGGAGTTGTGATATATCCGGTATTACCAGACGAGAAATAGATGTTGTTCGGTTTTTCGGTACTCACAGAAGAATGCGACTCTGTCCAGTTAATGCCGCCGTTAGTAGTTTTCATTGCATACAAGTAATCAAACCTTTTTCCTGTACACCAGCCTGACTGGGCATTAATGAAATACATATTACTTATTTCGAATGCGTCTACGGATGTATTGTAACGGCTCCAGGTAATTCCTGAGTCAGTAGTTTTGAAGATAAACGAATAATTTGAAGTAAGGTTAATGGAGCTTACGAAACCAGTCTGCGAATTTAAAAAGTAAACAGAAGTGAACCTGTGAGCTGTGTCAGGATTTACGAAAGACCAGTTCAAACCGGAGCTGGTAGTTTTCCCGATAAAAGATTCGGAAGCGAGGAATCCTGAACTTTGATTCACAAAACAAAAATCATTAACCTTTGATATCAGTGATGAGACTTTTATCCAGTTAGCACCACCGTTTGAAGTACGAAAGACGCAGGAAGAATCGTCGAATGCAAAGCAATTTAAAGAATCCGGTAATGACAGTTTAATAATATCCGCATTTGAAGGAAAGAACTGCTGAGAAAAGTTTAAACCGCCGTTTGTGGTTTTAAGAATCATTCCGTTATTACCTGCAGCCCAGCCTGTCTGGTTTATAAACTTAATGGCATTAACAGATTCAGGAGTATAGAAAGGATTCTGTTGAATGAAAACTGTCTGAGCAGATAATTCTGAAATGCAGAGACAGAAGAATAATAAAACGATATTAGTACGACTAAACATACATTAAAATACTCTGACGAATGAAGTAATTCAACATAAATTGTATAATTAAAAAGCCGTCATTAAGACGGCTTTAAAATAAAGATTTATATAATCGACGATTATACTAAACCCTGGTCAATCATTGAATCAGCTACTTTTAAGAAGCCGGCAATGTTTGCACCGTTAACGTAGTTACCCGGTGTACCATAAGCTGCTGCTGTTTCAAATGCTGCTTTATGGATACTCTTCATTATTCCGTGTAATTTTGCGTCAACTTCTTCTCTTGTCCAGCCATATCTTAATGAGTTCTGTGACATTTCAAGACCTGATGTTGCTACGCCACCTGCGTTTGCAGCTTTGCCTGGACCGTAAAGAATCTTTGCGTCGATGAACTGATTGACGCCTTCGATTGTTGTCGGCATGTTTGCACCTTCAGATACGACGTATACGCCATTCTTTAATAAGTTTGCAGCATCTTTACCGTTGATTTCGTTTTGTGTTGCTGACGGGAATGCGCAATCTGCTTTATGGTTCCAGAGCGGATTGTAATCAAGCTTAGGATCTACCGGTGTGTAGACAGCTGATTTGAATTTCTTTGCATACTCTTCAACTCTTCCGCGTTTTACGTTCTTAAGTTCCATTAAGAATGCAAGTTTTTCTCTGTCGATACCTTTTTCGTCATAGATATAACCTGCTGAGTCGGAACAAGTTACTGGTTTTCCGCCTAAGTCTAATAATTTTTCGATTGTATACTGAGCAACGTTACCGCTACCGGATACTAAACAGGTTTTGCCGTCGTATTTTTCATTTCTTGTTGCGAGCATTTCTGCGCCAAAATAGACTGCACCATAACCTGTAGCTTCAGGACGAATTAATGAACCGCCCCAGTTGAGGCCTTTTCCTGTTAATACGCCTACGAATTCATTACGGAGTTTTTTATACTGACCAAACATGAAACCGATTTCTCTTCCGCCTACGCCGATGTCACCTGCCGGTACGTCTGTGTTTGCGCCGATATGTCTGAAAAGTTCGCTCATGAATGACTGACAGAATCTCATAACTTCGTTATCGCTCTTTCCTTTAGGATCGAAGTCTGAACCGCCCTTACCGCCGCCCATTGGGAGAGTGGTAAGAGAATTTTTGAATACCTGTTCAAAAGCTAAGAATTTTAAAATACCAAGGTTGACGGAAGGATGGAATCTTAAACCACCTTTGTAAGGACCGATTGCGCTGTTCATTTCAATTCTGAAACCACGGTTAACCTGAACATTACCCTGATCGTCCATCCAAGGGACTCTGAATAAGATTACTCTTTCAGGTTCGATGATTCTTTCAAGAATTTTGTGTTTGATGTATTCGGGTCTTTTCTGAAGGACTAAATCCAACGATTCGACAACTTCGGTTACTGCCTGAATAAATTCCGGTTGTCCAGCATCTTTTTGTTTTACCTTTGCAAGGATTTCCTGTGCATACGACATAAAAAATTTCCTTTCTTTGAATTTTTATTTTTTGTATAAAAAGGTATAGTGATATTTGTGAAATTTGCTTTTGCGAAAATGGGGTATAAATCAGTTAACATTTAGTAATAAGTTTATGTACAAAATTATATATAATAATTTCGTTATTCAATACAAATTTTTAAGAATATTACGAAATATTAACAGAAATGCGGAAACCAAACAATCGTTCAATTCACATCAGCAAATAAAATTTCCTATTAAGACAGAATAATTATTTATATTTTGTGATTTAACAAAAATGATTTATGCACAATTCCAAGCCGGAAACAAAAGAACAGGGTTACAGTCTTAAATTCCAGAGGTTTCAGGACCTGATGCAGTTCAAGATTAAAGAGGTGCTTCTTGTTTCGAGTATTTATGACCTGTACCTTTTTGAAGAAGACGGAAGATTGTATGAAATGATTCGGAATGAATATCAGAATCTTGAATTAAGCCAGTCTCCTGACATCATAAGAGTATCGAGTGTGAAAGAAGCTGAGAAGATTCTATCGGGAAGCAGAAAGATAGATTTAATCATCACGACTTTACACATTGAAGATTCCGACCCGGTAAAATTTGCCATGAACGTAAAGAAGACATATCCCGGTATACCAATAGTAATGCTTTCTTTTGACAGCCGAGAGCTGCATAACTTAATCGTGAAAAAAGACATATCAATTTTTGACAAAGCATTCGTATGGAACGGCGATTACAAACTTTTGATTGCAATAATAAAATACCTTGAAGATAAGTATAACGTAAAGCAGGATACAGAGAACATCGGAGTACAGTCTATTATTGTGATAGAAGACAACATAAAAAGTTACTCTTCATTTCTACCTGTAATATACACTGAACTAATACAGCAATCGCGAAGGCTTATAAGCGAGGGAATAAATCTGTCACATAAGTTTCTGAGAATGCGGGCACGTCCGAAGATACTTCTTTGCAGTTGTTACGAAGAGGCACAGAAATATCTGAAAGATTACAAGGAATTTATACTTGGAGTGATTTCAGATGTTGAGTTTCCTCACAAGGGAGTAGAGGATGCGAAGGCAGGAATAAAGTTTGCAAAGGAAGTGAAGAAAAGATACAGTGACATACCTGTATTGCTGCAATCTTCAGAGGCAGATAACGAAGACGAGGCACGAAAAGCAGGCTGTGATTTTGTACTGAAGAACTCCCCTACTATGAATCAGGAATTAAGAGAGTTTATGAAAAACAATTTCGGATTTGGAGAATTTATATTTAAAACACCCGACGGGAAAATAATCGGCAAAGCAGATAACCTGATTGAGCTTGAAGAAAAGATAAAGGAAATACCAGAGAGTTCCATAAAGTATCACGGCGAGAGGAATCATTTTTCGAACTGGTTAAAGGCACGGACTGAATTCTGGCTGGCTGATAAATTAAGACCTCATAAAGTTACAGAATTTGAAACGATTGATAAAATACGTGAGCATTTGCTTTCGGGTTTAAAGAGTTACAGAAAAATCATACACAAAGGAGTAGTGGAAGATTTTAACAGCGAGACTTTTGACCCTGCATATTCATTTGCGAGAGTTGGCGGCGGTTCGCTGGGAGGAAAAGCCAGAGGATTAAGTTTTCTTAATTACCTTATTAATACTTACGGAATCGGCGATAAGTTTAAAGACATAACTATAGATGTGCCGCCGGGTATAGTGCTCGGGACAGATGTGTTTGATGAATTTCTTGAAGTAAACAAACTGAGCAATTTTGCGTTTGAATGTGAAGATGACAATCTTCTAAAATCGAGATTCCTGAAAGCGGAGTATTTTCCTGATAAGATTGTAGTTTCTCTGAGGGAATTTCTACAGATTATGGATGTACCTTTATCAGTAAGGTCATCCAGTTTACTTGAAGATTCGCAGTACCATCCGTTTGCGGGTGTTTACGAGACATACATGATTCCGAACAATGAATCTAATATAATAGAGAGATTAGAGAATTTAATAAATACGATTAAACTGATTTTTGCCTCAACATTTTACAAAGGAGCTAAAGATTATTTCAAGATAACCTCTCACAGAATTGAAGAGGAAAAGATGGCTGTAATAATTCAAAAATTAGTAGGGTCGAAACACTCAAACAGATTTTATCCTGATATATCAGGAGTGGCTAAATCCTACAATTTTTATCCGATTTATCCGCAAAAGACGAAGGACGGGATAGTTTCCGTAGCTCTCGGGCTTGGGAAGACTATTGTGGAAGGCGGAAACACTGTTAAATTCTCTCCAAAATTCCCTGAACACTTAATACAGTTTTATTCGACAAAGTCATTTCTGCACAACAATCAGGTTGACTTCTTTGCATTAGACCTTGAAACGAGGTCAGATGAATTACAAAAAGGGATACTGATACAGGATGAATTTACGAAAAGCTATTCACTGAAGGAAGCCGAGACTGACGGAACGCTGGATTTACTGGGTTCGACTTATTCGGTCCAGAATGACATGATATACGACGGAATATCGAGGGAAGGTGTAAAAATGGTGACGTTTGCACCCGTGCTGAAATACAAAACATTTCCATTACCGGAAATAGTTGATACCCTGCTGAATCTGGGTAGCAAGGGAATGGGGTCGGCAGTAGAAATTGAGTTTGCAGCTGATTTAACCAAGAATAATAAGGAATTCGGGGTTTTACAGATGCGTCCGCTTGTAGTGCATGAAGAAGTGGAGCATATAAATATGCATAATTTTGCCAAAAATGAGCTTTTATGTAAATCTGACGACGTACTTGGAAGCGGAGTAATAAATGATATAATGGATATTATATATGTAGATTACGATTCATTTGACAGGAGCAAGACAAAAGAAATAGCTTATGAAGTGAGCCTGCTAAACTCGGAAATGCTTGAAAAAGGAAGGCAATATCTGCTGATTGGATATGGCAGATGGGGTACATTAGACCCCTGGTTAGGGATTCCGGTCACCTGGCCGCAGATAGCAGGGTCAAAAGCTATAATAGAAGCTGATATGAAAGACCTTGATGTGGAGCCTTCACAGGGTTCACACTTTTTCCAGAACCTTACATCATTCTCAATAGGGTATTTCACTGTGAAGGACACTAACAAGAACTCTTTTTTTGACAAAGAGTGGCTTGCCGTACAAAAAATAAACAAGAAACTCACATATGTGAGGCACATAGAATTACAAAAACCACTTGCAATAAAAATCAATGCCCATAAGAAATTAGGGGTAATTTTGAAGCAATGAAAACGGGAAAAAGTTGCATAATGGTCTTTAAACAGCATATTTGACACCTAATTATATGTATTTATAGTATCTTAAGTAAGATGGAATGAGTATGTTTTTTTTATACTTTTGAGAGGAATTGTGGAGAAACTATACAGAACAGAAAAAATCTTTAATTCAAAGTCATCAGACTACCATTTTTATTCTACTGTAATTACAGTATATTAAACCATTATTTAGATCGG
>CAIUQV010000666.1 GCA_903901375.1 uncultured Ignavibacteriota bacterium | reverse complement strand
TTTATCAGTAGGTGTTGAAACCTGCGGAATGTTTGACTGGGATGAGGTGCAAAAAATTGCGGATAAATTTGATTTCGTTTACTATGATTTGAAATGTATGGACGGAAGCATTCATAAAAATGTTACCGGAAGCAATAATGAAAAAATACTTACCAATCTGAAAAACCTTGCTAAGATAAACAATGAAAACATAACTGTTTCAGTTCCTGTGATTCCGGGAGTGAATGATTCTGAAAGTCAGATAAAAGAGATTGCAACGTATTGCAAAGAAAACGGAATAAAGCGGATAAGACTTCTGCCATACCATAACCTTGGAGAAAGCAAATACACACATTTGGGAAGAGATTACTTAATGGAAAAGAACTTATCTGTACCGAAGGAAAAGCTTGAAAGTTTCAGCAAAGCAGCTGCATCCTGCGGAGTTGTATGCATTATAGAATAAATCTTAAATATAAGATTCCTGACTCTACGTTTCGCAGATTAAACTTACTTATAAAACTCTTTAATCTTTTTACAGACTTCCAGCACCTGATCCTTTTTCAGTTCAGGAAAACTCGGAAGGTTAATTCCACGAATTGCGAGTTCCTCTGCAACTCTGAATTTCTGATAAGTGTGTGCAAACATCGGCATTGTATGAGCAGGATAAAATGTGGGTCGAGTTTCAATGTCGTTATCAGAAAGATGCTTTCTGAGTGCTTCCCTGACTTTTACGTTTTCAGTAAGTATTGAATACATCCAGTATGAATGCACTGTGTCTTTTGATTCTTTATGAGATATTACAGGAAGTCCTTTAAGGTTTTCGTTGTAAGTATCGGAAATGATTCTTTTCTTCTTCAGTATTTCAGGTGCTCTTTCGAGTTGTGCAAGACCGATTGCGGCGCAGATGTTTGTCATTCTGTAGTTGTAACCGATAACGTCGTGCCAGTACTCTCTGACGCTTGAAACACCGTGCATTTTCAAATGGTAAGCTTTATCATAAAGATAATAATCGTTTGATACAACCATACCGCCTTCACCCGTTGTAATGGTCTTGTTTCCATAGAAGCTGAAAGTTGAAATGTTTCCGAATGTACCGGCATACTTTCCTTTGTACTGAGAACCGAATGCTTCTGCGCAATCTTCGATTACAAAAAGATTATTATCGTTAGCAATTTTCATTATTGTGTCCATATCACACATCTGTCCGTACAGATGAACAACCATTATGGCTTTTGTTTTCGGAGTAATCTTTTTCTTAATATCTTCGGGATCCATCTGCCAGGTGTCATTCACAGAATCAACGAAAACCGGAGAGGCACCTGTGTAGATAATTGAACTTACTGAAGCAATGTATGTAAACGTGGGAACGATTACTTCATCACCCGCAGTAATTCCGAGAGTCTCAAGTGCAAGATGCAGGGCAGTTGTCCCGTTTGAAACAGCAGTTGCATACTTTACGTTTATAAACTCTGAAAACTTATCTTCGAATTCCTTTATGAATTTTCCTTTTGAGGAAATCCAGGTGGAATCCAGACATTCATTAACGTATTTCTTTTCGTTGTCTCCTAAATTCGGTATGTACAGAGGAATCTTGTATCCCATAATAATTATTTTTTAAAATTATTTACTGAATTAATAATCTTGTTTAAGTCAATCATATCTATGCACTCAAGGTTGTTCGGACAAACGCGTTTCCAGCAGGGTGAGCATTCGAGGTCTTTTGTGTATAGTTTTACGCCGTAATCATAAAGCTCTATTTCCTGATGACATGAAAGTCCGTACCAGCTAATGATATATTTTTGCAGAGCAATAGCAAGGTGCATTCCGAAACTATCACCCGATACAACTATGTCGGGTATTGACATATAGCAAGCACCGCGCCTGATACCTTCAGTTGTTGGTGTATTTATGATTCTTCTCTTCTGGTCGTCGCTGAAACTATTATATATAATGTTGTTTCTTTCCGTATCTTCTCTTCCCCCGAGAAGCATAATCATATTCTTCTCACTCTTTATTAATTCTTCTATTAATTTAATGTGCTGTTCAACAGTCATTTTCTTGTTCGGGAACAATTCAGAACAGCCGGTATTAAAACCGACATAAATTTTATTCGGGTCAAAATTAAATGACTTCTTATAATTATCAACATACTTTTGTTCTTCATCAGTAAGGCTGAAAACATATCTGTCACGTTCGTACTTAAGTTCGAAAACATCGTGAATGATTTCAACACCTGTCTTTATGTTTTCTCTGAACTTCTTCTGGTCGTCAATTCCGAGAATGTAACTTCCCATAGCGGCTTCGTTTGCCGGTACAATCTTTCCGTCTTCGTTAAACAGGAATCCGAGTTTCCGTTTAGCTTTCACTTCGTTTGTGAAAGCACAGGCATAATCCGATTTATCTGCATTCATAACAAAATCATATTCAATGTTTCTTGCAATCATACGGCTTTCA
>CAIUQV010000665.1 GCA_903901375.1 uncultured Ignavibacteriota bacterium | reverse complement strand
TTTTATGCAATAGCTTTTAAAGACAGGATTAAAGCAATAGAAGTAATGATCAATAATTATTCGCCGGATATTATAATTCTCGATGATGCATTCCAAAACAGAAGAATTATTAAATCTGTTGATATTGTAATTATTGACAAAGAAAATACATCTTGCTTAAACAAACTCTTTTTACCTGCAGGTAACCTTAGAGAGCCAAAAACATCACTTAAGCGAGCTGATTTGATTTTAAACAACTTCAAGCTTTCTGTTTGTAATTCAAAAGTTGATAACTCAATCTTTTATAAACCCGTAGGAATAATAGATTTCACAGGCAAAAGTATTGAATTGAAGAAAGATGTAAGTGCGGTATTAATTTCTGGTATTGCTAACAATAAAAGCTTCCATCATACAACTGAGACTCTTAATATTAGGACAAGAGAATTTTACAGTTTTCCTGACCATTATGATTATACAATTAGCGATGTCAATAAATTCATATCGGAATACGATAAAGATACCATTTTCTTGACAACTGAAAAGGACTTCATCAAATTAAAAGAGTTCAAGGATTTTGTGTCCAATTATCCTGTTTATTATTTGAGAATTGATGTAATTTTAGATAATGGTATTTTGGATAATTTATTCACTAATAAAGATATTTTATGATTGGCATTACCAGATGTGAAAAGAATTTCGAGCTTTATGTTAAATGGCTTAATCATTTCGACGTTGAGTTCGTTATTCTTGATTACAATGATAAAAGTGCTTTTTCCAGATTTAATGATATTAATGGACTTATTCTTTCCGGCGGTGTTGACATTTATCCTGAGCTATACAATGACTGGGAAACCAAAGAAGATGCAGGTCGATATAATACGTTCAGAGACGGTTTTGAGTACAAACTATTGCAGGAAGCTGTTGCAAACAATAAGCCTGTTCTTGGGATTTGCCGTGGATGTCAGATGATTAATGTTTACTTTAAAGGTTCGTTAATTTATGATATACCTTCTATTAGAAAGGTTAATCATGACAAAATTGCTAAAGATATTATGAGATGGCATAATGTTAACGTTTATAATGATACTCTCTTGCATAGCATAGTTCGTACAAATGATGGAAAAGTAACAAGCTCTCATCATCAGTCAGTTGACAGACTTGGTGAAGGTCTTATTGTAAGCGCAAAATCACCTGACGGAATAATTGAAGGTATTGAATACTTAAATAAAGATGATAGAGCTTTTTTACTGGGTATTCAGTGGCATCCTGAAAGATTTGATGATTTTGAAAGTCCTTACTCAAAAAGTATTTTATTATCATTTGTAGATTCTTGCAGATGAAAACCAGGTATGCAATATTATTAGTTGTTCTGATTGCTTGCAATCTATCCTACGCAGATTATACCCCGCGTGAAGACAAAATGAATCAATACGGTAGTTATAAACTTCAGGTAGAAAAATACGAAAATTCAATTACTTTAAGTAATAAAAGTATCTCTATTCTTAACCTTAGACTAAAGGATATTATTAACCAGATTAAGGTTTTGTCTGATTTAATTTCTGATATGAAATCAGGTACTTCACCCAATAAAACAATTAAGCAGGAACTGGAATTTATTAAAAGAAAAGAAACTATTGAGAAGCTTAAGAATGAATTTAAGAAACGTATAATTTCTTTGTACAAGAAAGGTACTGATTACCAGTACCAGATACTTTTCACTTCTGAGTCCCCTTCAAAATTTTATGCAAGATTGGAATATCTCACTCGGTTATCTCAAACCAGAAAAATAGATTTTGAGAAGATAAAGTATGAAGAATTTGCCTTCCTCGAAAGCAAGAAAATATCCGGACTTAATAAAGCTGAATTAGGAAAGTATATTTCTCTTAAAAAACAGGATCAGTTATCTTTGTTAAATGACAAACAAACTTTAGAAGATTCTTTAAATCTGCTTCATTCGAATATAGAAAACTATAATTTTCAGATTGAGAAAATTCGTTCCAAAATTCTTGATCTCGAGTATTATCTTTCAACAAACAACGAAACTGTTGTTTATAAAATCAAAACTGTGCCCGATTATTCTTCAATTAATTTTGATGCACTAAAAGGAAAACTTATTTTCCCGGTTAATTCAACTGATATTATTAATGATTTTGGAAAATCAATTAATCCACTTACCGGAACAATTATGAATAATGAGGGTGTCGATGTTTCGATAGCCGATAACTCTGATGTAAAGTGTGTTGCAGATGGGATTGTAGAAAGCATATTCGACATTCCTTTATACAGAAATGTTATCATCATTAATCACAATAACGGATATAGGTCTGTGTATGGAGTTGTAAAAGATATAAGTGTTTCCATAGGTAAAACAGTAAAAGCTGGTGATATAATTGCACATACTTCACAATCTCTTGACGGTCAGATGTTTCATTTCGAAATCAGAAATAACTTAACACCTGAGGATCCCAAATTTTGGGTGGCACATGGTGGAATACAACATCACAAATAATATATGCTCGTAAATCTTACTAAACCTCAGATAAGTATTGTACTGACTGTATACAACCGGAAACGAACTATTTACAGGGCTCTTGAATCAATATTAAATCAATCATTCACTGATTATGAAATTATTATTGTAGACGATGGAAGCTCAGATAATTTGCATAATAAACTTCTGCGATTCATAAAATACGATTATAGAATTAAGTTTGTGGCGCATACTAATCGAAAAACTCCTCTTTCTTTAAACACAGGTATGAAACTTTCTGATGGAAAGTATATTACCTTTCTTGATTCTGATGATGAATATGAAAAGAATCATCTGTCTGAAAGGATTATGTATTTCAATAAACATCGTAATGTAGACCTTATTCATAGTAATGCAGTTATTATTGGCAGAGAAAAGGATATGTTTGTACCCGATGCGCGTAATACTAACAAACTTATACACTTAAAAGATTGCGTATTAGGAGCTACTTTATTCGGGAAAAAAGATGTTTTCTTTAAACTTAATGGCTTTAGAAACGTTTATTCATATGACTCAGATTTTGTTAAAAGAGCTGAAAAATCTTTCAGGGTCACAAAAATTGAATCAAGTTCTTACATTTATTACAGAAATTCAAAAGACAGTATTTTAACAAATCTTAAAATGGCAGTAAATGAAAAACTCTGATCATAAATATATGAGTTTATGTATTGATCTGGCACTAAAAGGTAAAGGAAAAGTTGAACCAAATCCTCTTGTTGGATGTGTTATCGTTAAGAAAAATAAAATTATAGGCAAAGGTTATCACAGAAAATTCGGAGCCAATCACGCAGAAGTTAACACAATAAAAAATGCACTAAAAGGAACAACGTCCCTTCAAGACTCAGTTCTTTATGTTAATCTTGAACCATGTTCTCACTTTGGCAAAACTCCTCCATGCACAGATTTAATCATCAAACATAAAATAAAGAAAGTAGTAATTGGTCTTAAAGACCCAAACCCTTTAGTAAACGGCAAAGGAATTGCAAAACTAAGAAAAGCAGGAATTAATGTCAAAACAGGTATTCTTAGTCAAAAGTGTTTTGAATTAAATGAGAAGTTTATTATAAATATTTCGCAAAAGCGCCCTTTTATTACTTTAAAAGTTGCTCAAAGTATTGATGGGAAAATTGCTTTAAATAATTTCAGTTCAAGATGGATAACCGATATATTTTCAAGGAAGTTTACACATGAACTCAGAGCTCAGAATGACTGTATATTAATCGGCCGGAACTCAGTTACTCAAGATAATCCGGAACTTACTGTTAGACACGTAAAATCACTCAGACAACCTGTAAGAGTAGTAATAGATAAAGACCTCAAATTAACATTAAAATATAAACTGATAAAGAATACTCCGCCATTAACGATAATTTTCCACAGCAGCTTAAAAAAGACGGAAGACAAGAAATATTTAAAGTATATTTATGTAAAAAGTAATAATAATATCATTCAGGTTTCTGATATTGTTAAACATCTTTATAATATAGGTTATTATTCAATTCTTGTAGAAGGTGGTTCGTTTGTCTTTTCGCAATTCATCAGGGAAGATATTTTTGATGAATTGATTGTAATCTCAGCCCCTAAAATATTCGGGGATGGCATTTCCTCATTTAAGGATTTTAAATTAGATAGTATTGCTAAAGCAAAAGAATTATTTTTGAAAGATATAATTTTATTAAACAAAGACATAATCTTAAAATATAAAAATTACAGAAATGTTTACAGGCATAGTAACTGATACAGGTAAGGTAATAAAAACAACACCCCGAGGAGACAGTATTAAGTTCACAATAGAACCCACTAAAAAGACCTATCTTAAAGATAGAAAGAAAGGCGATAGTATTGCAATTAATGGAGCCTGTATGACCATTGAAGCTATCAGAAATGGAAAATTTGAGTTTACCACAGTAAACGAATCACTCAGTAAAACAAATCTCGGTAATTTATTTAAAGGCAGCTTTGTCAACCTTGAAAAACCAATGAAAATGCACGAGAGTCTTGATGGACATATTGTTCAGGGTCACGTAGATGCCACAGGCAAAGTTTACAAAGTGAAACAATTAAAAGATAGCTGGGAATTTTTCTTTGAATTTCCTGCAAAGTTTAGAAAGAATATAATATACGTTGGTTCTATCTCAGTAAATGGAATCAGTTTAACAATTGCTGAAATCGTTAAGGAAACCTCTAAAAGTGTAATTATCAAAGTCGCAATCATCCCGCATACATATTCCGCTACTAATTTCAGATATTTAAAACCTGGTGATAAGGTAAACCTTGAGTTTGATATGTTAGGTAAATTTGTTTTAAGAATTTTAGGAAAGATTAAGTAGTATACTCTTTACTTCATCGTAAATTACTTCTTCAGAAATTCGATTCATACAGTCAAATGTATGTATCGGACATTCTTTCTTGCCATGATTTGAACATGGCCTGCACTTCAGTCCTGCTGTTTCAAATATTTTGTCATTTTCCCCAATAGGAGAAAAACCAAATTCAGAGATAGTTGAGCCAAACAACGCTAAGACTCTTGTACCAACTGCAGTTGCCAGATGCAGTGGAGCAGAATCATTTGTTATTATAAGAGCACTGTTTTTTATAAGTTCTGCTGATTGTAATATTGAAAGCTTCCCGGCAAAATTATACACTTCATTATTTGTCGATTTGCTGATTATATACTCGCATAATTTCTTATCATCACTTCCGCCGATTAATGCAACCTTATACTTATCATTATCCATCATATTTATTAATCTGACAAATTTATCTCGTGGAAATCTCTTTGTAAACCAGACTGAACCGGGCGCAATACAGATTAACTCCCTCTTTTCAGATATTCCTAACCCTTTAAAAATTTTTGCGACTTCTTCTTTGTCATTTTCGGATGGATATATTTCTGGTTTAATTAAAGGTAAATCTTCCAGTCCCAATGGTTTTAATAAATCAAGTACTCTTGATATTTCGTGTTTCTGTTGATACTCTACTCTGTCAGTATATAGAAAAGAAAATGAAGATATATCGTATGATATAGATTTCTGAGCTCCTGAGAGTTTCGCAATTAATGTTGACCTCAAAAACCTCTGAACAGATATAATCACATCATATTTATTGCCTCTTATTTCTTTTATTATCTTTTTAAAACCCGTTAAGCCCTTATCCCTCCCATGTTTATCATACTCAATAATTTTGTTAATGTGGGGATTATTCTGAAGAATTTCTTTAGTCTTAGTTATACACAAATAGTCAACTGAAGTGTTAGCTATCTTTTCTTTTATTACCTGCAGTAAAGGTAAAGATAGAATCAAATCACCCAGAAATGCTGTCTGATTTATTAGTATTTTCATTTCTGAATGTGTTTGAACCTTCTGTGCACCCAAAGCCACTGCTCAGGATTTTCTCTGATGCTGCTTTCGAGTTTTTGATTTATTCTTGAAGTAAGTATAGAAACATTCTCATCTGTCGCTCCGCCCTTCAAATCATCATATATTATTTTTTCTATCTTAATTATGTAGTTATAATTTCTATTCCTTACTGAATATGCAAATATTATCTCAGTGTTGTTTTTTAAAGCTATCTTGGCTGGTCCTGAAAATGTTGCAACGTTTATTCCAAAAAACTTCGAATACACAGAATAATCCGGATTTGCTGACTGGTCCATAAGAAAACACACAATTTCATTCTTTTTAATCAGAGTATATATATTTCTTAATGATCCGCCTATTTCAATCATCTCATTACCGCTCAGTTCTCGGTACTGATTCACTTTTCTGTTAACACGCTTATTACTTTGACTTTTAACTATTATGTTTAATCTCGTCCTGAATGTTTTCGCATATGCGAATGCAGTTAACTCCCAGTTGGAAATATGCCCGCTCAGAAAGAACACTCCCCTGCCTTCTTCTAATGCATTTGAAATTAAATCATAGTTCTGAAATGAAACGAATTTCTCAATCGTATCTTTACGTAGTTTAGGAAAGTAAAGTAATTCGAATAAATTTATACCAAGGTTTATAAAAGTACCTTTAACAACATCCCATTTCCATTTGTCATCTTTATCAGGAAAACAAAGAGACACATTGTCAAAAGCAATTATCTTTCTTGAAGGAATTAGGTAAAAAAAAACATTCCGAGATACTTCCCCGTTCTCTGCATCACTCTGATAGGGAATCTTCTTATGATAAATGCTAATGTTACTAAGAATGTATATGTGAGAAAATCAGCCAATACTGTTTATCTTTCTATTCTGCAAACAATGTTGCTGAATTTGATTTAAGAATTTTAACGTTTACCAAGTCTCCTACTTTATTATCTGCTTTCGGCAAAATTACTGATTTATTGCAATCTGTTCTACCCATTAAATAATCATCTGACTTCTTTGAGAAGCTTTCTATCAGCACCTCCTGATGCGTCCCTACCATTTTCTTATAAATTCTTGCCGATACTTTTCTCTGTACATGTATTATTTCATCAAGCCTTCTTGTTTTTACATCCTGAGGTACATCATCCTGCATCCTGTAAGACTTTGTATTCTCTCTTGGCGAATATGCAAAGGTGTAAGCTCCGTCGTATTCTACCTGCTCCAGTAAATCAAGTGTCATTTTATGGTCATCTTCCGATTCTGTAGGAAATCCTGTTATTATATCTGTAGATAATCCTATCCCGGGCATAAGTTCTTTGGCATAATTCATTATTTCCATGTATTGTTCAATCGAGTACAATCTGTTCATTAGTTTGAGTACTCTTTCAGACCCTGATTGTAC
>CAIUQV010000664.1 GCA_903901375.1 uncultured Ignavibacteriota bacterium | reverse complement strand
ATACTTAATAATTTCTATTAATTATATATATTATACACTTATAATAGTTATTTTGCTTAAAACATTCCATAAAACAATAATATTTTAGACTGACGTATGAATTTGATGCTGCTCATAAAACACTACAAAAGACTCATAATATTCGCATTAATGCTTGTAGTGATTGAAGACGTTGCATGGATTGTTGAGCCATACATATTCGGTAAAGTAATCGATTCAGTGATTGATGTTCAGATTTTTGAAAAGAAATCAAATATTTTACAATCTACCAATAAAACTGAAACAGAAAAGCTAAAAGAGCTTGAAGATGAAGGGCTTCTGCCTGATTCGGTATCAACGGAAACAACACCACATAGCAGCATCTGGGACTCAATAAAAGTATCTTTAAAAGAAAATCCTGAATCTACTATAATTTTACCGCTTGGATTATGGATTTTAGCATTTGCAATAAATTCGGGTGTCGGTGCATTCCGCCGCTCAATTGACCCCAAGATATTTCTGAGAATATACACAAGGATAGCCACATCAATCAGCAGGACTTCAATCCTGAAAAAGATTTCCATATCAAAAACTACAGCACGTGTCGAATTATCACAACAGTTTATCAGTTTTCTGGAATTTCGTGTACCTGAAATAATTCAGAACACAATATCAATCAGCGGTGCAGTTATCGCACTTTACTTTTTCGACTGGATTATCTCGCTTACCTGTTTATTGATAGTACTGCCAATGTACATAATCAATAAGCTCTACATGAGAAAAGTCGGAAAGCTGCAAAAGGAATTTCACGATAACTACGAAGAGATATACGATGTATTTGCAAAACGCGACCCTGTCCACGTAAGGGATTACTACAACAAGCTTGCGGCTCCCCAGAAAAAAATTGCAAACTGGGGTTCGTTCAATTTTGCCTTTATGCGTTTCACACTGCTGATAATATTTCTTGTAGTGCTGTATGTTGCCATCGAGCTCGACAATTTTTCAGCGGGCGAACTCTACTCCATAGTTGCATACCTCTGGACTTTCGTATCAGCCACAGAGTACATGCCTGAACTTCTTGAAAACTGGTCTTCGATGAAAGATATCGCAAGAAGACTGCGAGAAGACAATAATGCTTAAACAATATCCACTGCAATTGTTATAATTAATTCCTAATTTATTCATCACAAATTTTAAATAATTTAGTAATGGGGAAAACATTTAAATTCGGGGAAGACGTAGAGGGATACAATATTCCTGTACTGAACGAAAGAGAAATACGTGCTGCGGCGGGAATACTGTTCTTTGTAGTGCTGATAGCTTTTATGCAGATTATTTTCAGGGAGAATTTTGATATGATTAAGTATGTAATCACTGCATTCCTGACAGACTTTTTAATCCGTGTGTTTATAAATCCAAAGTATTCACCCACTTTAATAATAGGACGCTTAATAGTAAGAAATCAGGTTCCTGAATACGTCGGAGCGAAACAGAAAAAGTTTTCGTGGATAATCGGGGTTGGTCTTTCCGCGATAATGTTTATACATATGGTAATAATTAATGCATACAGCCCAATAACAGGAATTACTTGTCTTATCTGCCTGGTTTTCCTTTTCTTTGAATCTGCATTTGGTATTTGTCTTGGATGCAAATTTTATAAACTGTTTTACAAGGAGAAAGCCCAGTACTGTCCCGGCGAGGTATGCGACGTAAAAGCGAAACAGGACATACAGAAAACATCAGGGGTGCAGCTTTTAATAGTTCTGGGTTTCGTAGTATTTATAGTAATGAATGTTTTCCTGTTCAAAGATAATTTCAGCAAAAAACCATACGATATATTCGGAATAAACAAAACTGCACAGACAAAATAGTACATAATATTTATGGAGATAAATTACTTACAATGGATTGGCTATGCTGCATCGATTACAATTGCAGTATCGATGACGATGCGTTCATTCATCAAATTCAGATGGATTAATATCGTAGGAGCGGCAACATTCTGCACATACGGATTTCTTATAAAAGCTTACCCTGTGGGTATACTGAACGGGTTTATTGTGCTTGTGGATATCTATTATCTCTATCACATTTATTCGAAGAAAGAAAAGTTTGAGATACTTGAAATAAATTCCGGAAGTGTTTACTTAAAAAGGTTTCTGAAGTTTCATAAAGCAAGAATACAGAAAATACTTCCCGGTTTTGAGTACAATCCCGATATGAATACTGTGAGTTTTTTCATACTGAGGGATATGGCAATTGCAGGATTGTTTCTGGCACACAGGGAAGATGGTAATGTACTTAAAGTAGGACTGGATTATGTCCTTCCGCAATTCAAGGATTATAAAAACGGAAAGTATGTTTACAATAACCTGAATCAGTATTTCATTGATGCAGGTTACACAAGCGTAATGGCAGAAAGCAAAAACCAGAGCTACATCAAATATCTGAAGAAACTCGGATTCTCCGAAACAGAACAAGGTACATACTGCAGAGAACTGTAAATCATTTACAAAGGATTAGTTAATAGACAGATACTGAATATAGAATAAATAAGAAAAACAGGATTTATAAACCAAAGCCTCTGAACACAATACAGGGGCTTTTTTATTTTCTGATTATCTCTTTACTTACCGGAAGAAAGTTGTGAATCAGGATTGCTGCAAAGATAATGATTCCACCGATTACGGCAGTCGGTGCTGGTACTTCGCCAACTCCGAAGAAAACCCAGACGGGATTGAAGATTGCCTCGAGCATTCCGATAATCATAGATTCAGTTGCAGATACATACTTAATACCGATGTTGAATATGAAATAGCTAATACCTATCTGAACAATACCCATATAAAGCAAGACGTATAACTGAGTGGATGATATAGCTAACTCGTTAAATATTAACGGAAGACAAATAATTCCAACGAGTATGTTTCCGAAAATTATGCTTATGATAGTGTTTTCATTTCCGAGTGTCTTCTTCCATTTTACGAAGAGAGAGAACATTGCAAAGCAGATACCCGCAGCGATAGCTATCAGGTTACCGTATATGTTTCCCAATTCAAGTTTCCCCATAAAGAAGAGAGCCATTCCGCTGATGCAGATAATTATTGTGATTAAATCTTTCCTTCGGAATTTAGTTTTCAGGAAAAACGGTTCAAGGAAAAGAAGGTATATAGGTGCAGTGAACTGCAGAAAGATTGCGTTGGCGGAAGTAGTAAGCTTATTAGCGATGACGAAAAAGATTAATATCCCTGCATAGAAAAGAGATGCAAGAATAGTAAGTTTATCGAATTCAAACTTTACAGTTCTGTTTTTTCCATAAGAGATAATCAAAAGTGTAACGGCAGCAATTAAGGAGCGGTAGAACGAAATCTGATAAGCATTGAGAGTAAGGATTTTAATGAACAATCCGCTCGAACTCCAGAGGAATGCAGTGAAGGCAATGTACACAAGTCCCTTTCTGTGCTGCGGTATTTTCTCGTGAAAACTCATCGGAATAAAAACAAGCCGCAGGATTTATCCTGCGGCATTGCAATAAACTATTTATTTAATTTCTTGCTTACTTCTTCGAGCATAACTTTTGTCATCTTAGGCAAATCGTATTCATATTTACAATCCCAGTCTTTGCGTGCGACACTGTCGTCGATGCTTGCAGGCCAGGACTCGGCAATCTTCTGTCTGAAATCGGGTTTATAAGTAATCTGAAAATCAGGGATATGTTTTTTCACTTCAGCAGCTATTTCAGCAGGATTAAAACTGATACCGCCAAGATTATAACTTGAACGGATTGTAAGTTTGTCTGCATCGGCTTCCATAAGTTTAATTGTGGAATCGATTGCATCGGGCATAAACATCATTGGGAGACTTGCGTCTTCTTTCAGGAAGCATTCATACTTCTTGTTTTTGACGGCGTCAAAGAATATTTCCACTGCATAATCTGTAGTACCGCCGCCTGCTTCAGTTTTATAACTGATAAGACCCGGATAGCGGATACTTCTAACGTCGAGTCCGTATTTATTAAAATAATATTCGCACCATCTTTCACCTGCCTGTTTAGATATACCGTAAACTGTGGAAGGTTCCATTACAGTTAACTGAGGAGTGTTAACTCTTGGAGTAGTAGGTCCGAAGACTGCGATAGAACTCGGCCAGAAGATTTTCTTTAAACCGATTTCCCTGCCTAAGTCGAGGACGTTAAGTACACTGCGCATATTTATATCCCACGCCTGCAGAGGAAGTTTCTCTGCGTTGCCTGAAAGCACTGCAGCAAGATGATAAACCTGAGTGATTTTATTGCGGATAACGAAGTGAATCAGGTTCTTTTCATTCATCACATCCAGAATCTGAAAAGGACCGCCTTCGACAACATCTTTAGGAGCCTGTTTAATGTCAGTGGCGAAAACGTTTTCCTCACCATAATTCTTTCTTAAAGCTATAGTCAGTTCAGAGCCAATCTGACCTGCTGACCCGATAACTAATATCTTTTCCATATAAATTATATTATAAAATTAAAGTAGATTTCTAATTCAACTATCTTACCTTCGAATAAAATTTCTCGTGGTATTCTTTAACCATTCTGCCTGTATTAAACTCAGGAGTAAGCATCGAAATAGAGCCACGCATCATATTCACCCAATTAACAGGAATACCTTTTTCATCCCTTTCATAGAACATAGGAATAATTTCGTTTTCGAGAGTATCGTATAATGATTTACTTTCAAACTCATTCACTTCTTCGTCTGAAGCAGAATCATAGTTTTCCGGACTGGCGATTTCCCATCCGGTATTCTTCTGATAACCTTCGACCCACCATCCGTCGAGGATTGAAAGGTTAAGACCTCCGTTTGCAATCACCTTCATACCGCTTGTACCGGAAGCTTCCAGAGGTTTACGCGGATTATTCAGCCATACATCGCAGCCGCTTACGAGACGCTTAGCGACTTCCATATCATAATTATCGAGGAATATAATATTATTTTTGAAACCGTTTCTGTTTGCAAACTTCAGGATTTCGTGTATGAAATTCTTGCCGCCGTCATCTTTAGGATGTGCTTTACCGGAGAAAATGAACTGGACTTTACGTTTCTTATCCTCGAGTATTTTCTGCAATCTTTCAAGGTCACGCAAGACGAGAGTACCGCGTTTGTAAGTAGCAAACCTTCTTGCAAAGCCGATTGTAAGAGCAGAATCGTCCAGGAGATTCTGTGCTTCGGCAATCTTATCTTCGCTTTCGTGATGAATTCTGACGCTGTCTATAATTCTTTCGCGAACAAATCCTACAAGTTTCTTTCTGTTCTTATTCCTTAAAGACCAGAGAGTTTCATCGGGCAGTTCGGATATTTTCTTCCAGATATTATCCACGTCAATCCAGTCGTTTCCGAAGTTCTTCCTGTAAATCTTTTCTGAGACACCGGAAAGATAAGTTTTTGTATGGACGCCATTGGTTATGGAATCAATCTGGGAGCGGGATTCGGGAAGTGCCCACATTTTACGCGAGATTTCACCGTGAAGTTTGCTAACGCCGTTAATAAAGTTTGAATTATTGATGGCAAGGTATGCCATATTAAAATTATCACCCATTGACTGTCCGTAAAGGTTATTCCCCTCTTCAAACAATCTGTTGAAGTCAATTTTTAAATCTTCCACTGCATACGCACCGAAGTACTTTTCAAACATCCACTTAGGAAAGATATCAATACCTGCGGGAACAGGGGTATGAGTTGTGAAGATATTAGAATAATAGCATAAATCTTTAGCTTCTTTAAAGCCGATGTTATGCCTGTTCATTGTGTTTTTAATTCTCTCGAAAGTAAGGAATGCAGAATGACCTTCGTTAATGTGGAAGGCTTTAGCTTCGATTCCGAGTGCTTCAAGCACTTTCATACCTCCGATACCGAGTAGAATTTCCTGAAGTATTCTCTTTTCAGCCTCGCCGCCGTAAAGAATATCGGTAACACGTTTATCGTCTACGTTATTCTCATCAACAAAAGTATCGAGCATATACAGCTTAATACGTCCAACGTTAAGCTGCCAGATTTGCGCATAGAGTTTTCGACCGGGCAAATCAATAGTGATTTTAACAGGTCTGTATTCTTCGTCGAGGACGAGTCTCATAGGCATAGAATCGAAGTCACTCAGTTCATAAAGTTCGGACTGACGGTTATCGTCAGTAATGACCTGCCTGAAGTAGCCGTAAGAATAAGCAAGTCCGACAGCAACGAGCGGAATGCCAAGGTCAGAAGCCGATTTGAGATGGTCGCCGGAAAGAGTACCTAAACCACCGGAATAGAATCTTAAGCTTTTAGCGAGACCGTATTCGGCAGAAAGGTAGCATATTTCAGGTTTATCTGTTTTATAATATTTCTTTTCAAAATATGTTTCTCTGGAAGTTATATATTTTCTGTAATCCCTGTAGAGGTTATGAATTCTGTATCTGAGATTACGTTTTTCAATTGTTTCAAAAAGATATTCTTTATCTATAGCATTAAGAAACTTAACCGGGTTTTTTGAAGACCATTTCCAGTAGTCCTTATTTATTTCCTCCATAATTTCGTGGAAATCGTTATTCCATGTCCAGTATAAATTATTCGACAGCTCTTTTAACTGATTTAAAATCTCCTGCATAAAGTCCTATGTGATTTAAATAATGTGTATTTAGGTTATAAAAAAGCAAAGATACATCTAAAAATAATATTATACTATTGAATTATTTATAAATTCAGAAAACCGGAATTTGACTATATTATGAAAAAGATAATACTATAAAAAAGACCCTGCCGACAGACATTCAGCAGGGTCTATAATTTAGTAATCCGTATAGAGTTTATTCCGCAATTCCGAGTCTGATTGGAGAAATATAACCTCTCTTTTTAACTGTTTCAATCTGCAATTCATACATCATAATTAACCATTCTTTTGAAGTAATATTCTTAGTTTTTCTGAGTTCAGCCAGACCTTCTTTAAGCAAATCAACTTTCTGGTATTTGTAGAGAAGGTGTTTCAGCGATTTAATGAAGTTCGTATGTTTTTCCATAAGAAATTCGTTACCGGCACAGTTAAATTCCAGAGTTCTTTCGTGAATTTCTATTGTCTGAATAGCTTCTATCTTATACTGCAGTTCATAGAAGTTTTTAATCATCATAATGTTATAATCCAGTTTGTACGGCAGGTATTCAAGCTGTACTCTGATAAGATAGTTGATTGAGTCTTTTGAACGTCCCTCAACATTAGCGATATAAGCCAGTCCCATATTGTACATACTATCAATGAGGTATTCGGGAAGGTCATTCTTATAATCATTAATAATCTTCATTGCTTCATTTTTCTTACCGTTCCTCACAAGACCAGTAACGACGCTCCAGAACATTTCGTGAGTGAGCTTATTGTTGGTTTTTGAGAAATAGTATTTGTTTGTCATAATGATTCTCTGAATTTCCACCATTTCATTGTAGAATTCATCTTTCACGGTAGAGATGTTCATCTTGTATGTACAGTAGTTAAGAAGGTTAGTAAAATGATACCCTCTTTCGTCGGAACCGAATTTATTTATATTTGCAAGAATCAATTTCTTGTACTTATAATAGTCTTCAGGGTTTTTATGGGTAACGAGTCTGGTAGCCATGTAATACATATTAACCAACAAATGATAATCAGAACCTTCGATAACTTTAAGGAGTTTTTCTAAATCAAGAAGGTTTATAATCTTATAGAGTTTATTCTTTTCGAAATTATACTTAACATTTTCTGACTGGATAATCAGATTATTAT
>CAIUQV010000663.1 GCA_903901375.1 uncultured Ignavibacteriota bacterium | reverse complement strand
CTACAATCAGTTCCAGTTACAGACAAGAATGCTGGATGCAATAAAGTCATCTAACGAACAGCTGCTTATTGGATTAACAGGTGCAGGTAATGTAAAATCAATGTCAAAAGAAGATGCTCAAATGATTTATGATTACATTAAGCTGACAAAACAACTTAATGATGAACATGCAAAGAACTTAACAGCATTCAAGAATACTGTAACTGAATTTGGACAGATTAAGCTGTTTGATTCTTCATTGATCAATCAAATGAATGAAGTAGTCAACAATATTAACAACACTGCTGCCGTAGTTAAGAAAACTCTGGAATATACTGAAGTGATGAAAGCTAATTTTGAAATAATGAAAGGTTTCTCAACTGTAATGGGTAATATTAAATTACCTGATTCAGCATCATTGGTTGAGTTACAAAAGACTGCTGCTATGCTTAATGAAACTGCAAATAGCTTTAAAGATTCTGCAGCGATGAAAGGTTTAGAAAATTTAGTCTACCTTGCAGGTAAGCGTTAATTGGGCTTATTAAATTTTAATTTTTTAAAGCAATGAGTAAACACAATAGAGACGTAAAATTTATTATATATCAGGTATTGTACATCTTTGTTATTGTTATTATCACAATGAAAGGTGCTGATATTAATCTCGAAAAAGTTTTAACTGCCGAAGACGCAGTTAAAAAGACTTATGCTGATTCTCTTAAAAAGTATATCGATTCTATGCTTGCCCTCGGTCTTGTTCCTAAAATCGAACTTGATTCACTCAGGAACATTGCTGACCTTAAGAATTTTGTTGCTCCTGTAATACCACAAATGCCTGTAACAGGTGTTTTAATCCAACCGGGTAACGTTCAGATTTCTCAGGAAGATTACAATAGGTTAAAAGAAAAAGATAAAGAAGAAGTTAAACAGGAAATACCAAATAATGAAAATATAGTTTTGCCCACTGTTCCTTTAGTTCAGTTTACTAAAAATTCTTTGAAAAACAATGGTTCGAGTGATTTACAGGTTCTTGGTGATGGAACATTATTGGCAACAATTGCTCCGGGGCAGACAGGTACTTTCCAGGTAATGGGTCAGAAAACTGTAACGTATAAACAAGGTGGACAGTCTCGTAACGTGAATACAAGAGAAAATGCAAAACCTGAAGTGAATATCCAGCAATTTAAAGCTGGTAGTGAAGATGCATCTTTAAGAGAATTACAAAGTATAATTGGCTTCAGAGTAACTATAAAAGACGATTATCCTCAGTATAAAGTGACTATTTCTGGACCTGTTAAGTTTGAAGATAAAGGTAACGGAGTTTATGATATAAAACTGTTTTACGCAGGATCAAAATCTGAATTCGAAGCCAGAACAGCAAATATGTCTGCGCCTTTCAGAGCTTCCTTTAACGTAACTGTTAAAGATGAAATAGCTGGCCATACTGTTTCTAGGTCTGGTCAGTATACATTTGGTGATTGGTAATTTTTAATAATTAATTAATATATCTTATGAAAATTTCGAAATTTTCAATTTACATTCTATTCGGAATTATTTGTATGCTTTTTATAAGTAATTCTAAATTATTCTCCCAAGAGGTTATCGAAGGAGATCCTAAGACATATAAATATTTTAAAATACTCGCAAATACAGATGACGATAGTGTGTTTGTTAAGGTTCAGGATGAAATGTCTATTGACCCGAGAGTGTCTTCTTATATACTTATTGTAAATGTCTCAGATCAGAATCCCGAGAACTATTACATAGTATTTGGTGAAGAAACAGACGCGACTGCTATAAGAGCTAGCTGGAATACAATCAGCAAACCGGTTCAAAACAAATTACTTAGTTGGTCTGCTCCTAATAAATCGAATTTAGGCGGTACAAAGTTTAATTATATTTCCGTTTTTACAAGAGTGTTGAAAAACATTAAGTTTAAAGATGTTATTTCACCTCCAAAACTTGAAAGGGAAATTCTTAGTACTACCGCTTATATCAATCCGTACTTAAACTTTTTTGGTGGTGAACCACTTGGTATTCCTATCAAGAAAAGTTTTGGTTTCTCATTCCAGTTAGGTACACCTTATTCTGGACCATTGGAAACTGATATAGTTGGTGGTGGTTTTCACTTACTCGGTGCAAAAGTTGCTGTTCATACTCGTATAAAAGAACTTGTCAGAAAACGTGATAATGGTGCCACAGGAAGTGAAAAAACAAGTACATTCTCAAACTACAATAATATATTTACTCCGAAATTAGGATTATCTGCTAGTTATGTAATTCCATTTGGTAATTTCCTTGAAGTGGGATATTATACGACATTGGATAGTGGTGATTACGATCCGCCTTTACTCGTTAAGAATAATTATGATTCTACTAGAGGACCTTATATGCCGAATAATGTTATTGTTACTCAGTCATTCTTTAACTGGGAATTCCGTTATCCAATCAGAACCTTCGGTTCGACAAGAGCAAAAATATACGTAGGTCAGTACTTAGGGGAATTCCATGCAGGTTATATGGGAAGAGAACTTAGAGTAGCCGGTTCTGTTTTTGACTTAAGAATGGACTATACTTTCTCTAGCCAGAAAAGAAACTGGCAGTTTTTATGGGAAGCATATATCTCAAATATTGGTGAATCATTTGGTTTGAGTTCATTCGCTCTTGGACCATCGATAAGATTAACAAAAGGTCCTAATAGCGGTTTAACTGTAGTTACTGCTATGTTGAACGCAAGATTTAAACTTGGTGATTTTTATTCTGAAAAATAATTATTACATAAACTTAATAAATGTTATGAAAAAGATATCCCTGCTGCTTTTTGTAGCACTAATATGGGGGGGGTTGTTATCAGACATATTATTAGCTCAGGATGACGATTGTTGTCCTGAAGAAGATAAATACGGGCGTGAAGATGAACTTTTGCCTATGGAATGGGAAAAGCAAATGTTCAACTTAAACGAAAAGAAAGCTGCACTACTCGGTCAACTTTCCGTAAGTAATAAAGAATTAGAAAGATTAAAAAGCCAGTCAGCTGACTTAGATAAACAATTGATAGATGCAGAGAATGCTTTGTATTCTTCTGTGGGTATGAATAAAAGCTCTCTTTCTGAATTCAGAAAGAAGTTTGAAGAAACAGAAAAGAAAATTAATAACAAACTCGGAACTTGTGAAGATGCTAAGAAAATGTATTTTAATGAAATTGAATCATCTAAGGCAAAATGTTTGCCTGAGTTCTTTAGCAGATATCAGTCAATGAAAGTTAAACTGGATTCTTGGTGTAAGGAAGCAGTTAAAACTGGTCAGTATACAGTTGTTAAAGGTGACTGTCTATGGAAAATTTCTGGTAAAAAAGAGATTTATAGTAACAGTAATTACTGGCCTAAACTCTGGGAAGCTAATGAAGAAGGTGTCATTTCAGCACCGGCTCATACTCCTAAAAAAGTTACAAACCCGAATTTAATTTATCCGGGACAGGTTCTTAAAGTTCCTGCTTTGAGTGATGAAGACTTGAAAAAACTGAATAGTCTTTCGTATGTAATGAAAAATCAAAAAGCAGCAAATGATTTTAAGAAAGAGCAAAAGCAGAAAAGTAAAACTTTAAAAGGCAATATTAAGAAGAATAAAGTTAATAAGTCTGATGTAAAGAAAGAAGTTAAAAAGGACTTAAAGAAAGATGTTAAAAAAGATGATAAAAAGTCTGACCCGAAGAAATGATAAAATGAGTTATTCTAAACAAAAAACCCTTGCGCTTGCAAGGGTTTTTTGTTTATTATACATATGCTGTCATTTTTAAATACTCTTTATTAACCTTGCTCCGAAAGCTCCGTCAATTCCATGCTTATGAGGAAATACTTCAATAAATCCATTTTCATTTACCACTTCATTGCTTACGTAGCTGGATGCGTTGTCAATCTTAAATTCTTTGTGCTTTTCCAGAAACCTGAACACAACATCGCTGTTTTCTTCATTTTCCGTTGTGCAGGTACTGTAAACCAGCGTTCCGCCATCTTTTACATATTCTGATGCTTTTTCAAGAATTTCAAGTTGTATTTCCTGCAATTTTAAAATATCTTCAGCTTCTCTTTTCCATTTAATATCGGGTTTCTTAGTTATTACTCCTAAACCGGTACATGGCGCATCAACAAGAACTTTATCCACATTATTAATCAATTTTCCTTTAAGCAGTTCAGTCTTAGGTTCATGTATATTTTCGTGAAATGCCAGAACATTCGTCATATTCAATCTTTCAAAATTCCTTTTCATTAAGTCAACTTTTGTTATATACTTATCTATTGAGATAATTTTTCCTTTTCCTTGCATTAATTCAGATATATGAGAACTTTTTCCGCCTGGAGCTGCACATACATCTAAAACAAGATCTGATTCGAGTGGGTTTAGCAGTTTTGACATCAATCCAGCACTTTCGTCTTGAATGTTAAAATATCCTTTATTAAAGTACTCATCATTGTATATTTTAGACATCATTTTAATATGCAGAAAATAATCCAGATACTTACCTCTCTTGGATGTAATACCTCTATCTTCAAGATATTTCTCAAGTTCCTCAGTGGAAATCTTTGTTTTATTTACTCTTAATGTCAGAGAAGGTCTTTGGTTGTTTGCCTCACATAATTTTTCTGCATCATCAAAACCAAATCTCTTAACCCATCTTCTTACCATCCAGTTCGGATGAGATTGAACAATTCCTAAATAATTAACTTCATCTATGTCTCTTGAAGGCCATACAAGACTGTCTAAAGTCCTGATAATCGTACGTAACAGACCATTAACTACTCCGGCATGCTTATCGCCTCTGAGTTTTTTAATAAATTCAACCGCTTCATTTACTGCTGCAGAATAAGGGATTTTGTTCAGAAATAGTATCTGGTATAATGCAACTCTCATAGCATTCTTTACGTCAGATAAACACTTCTCATATTGCCCTCTGTAAAAACCATTTAGAAACCAGTCAATTCTTCTAAGCCAGCGTATAACACCGTGCGCTAATTCATTCAATAATGCTTTGTCTAAATCATTTAATTCATTATTCTTAATCTCAAAATCTATTAGTTTATCCAGATATGCATCGGACCTTTCACATCTGACAAGAATTTTTACAGCAAGAGCCCTTGCATTATTAAATATACGTTTGTCTGTATTATGATAGTATGGGAAGTTATAGTCCGGGTTTTGAAGTGGAATGCTTATTTCTTTAGGTTCATCAATAGACATTGGATCGTCATCCAAAGTGCCTGCATTGAAATCTTGAGGTTCTGTTATTTTTTCGGCAGTAATATTGTTCTTTTTGCCGATATCTTCGGTATCCTGTACCTTCTCATTATTTTTTTCATTATTCATTGTTAAAGATAATTAATTCACTTTACAGATTAAATGTAGAAGTTAATCCAGTCTTAATAAATAGTTGTCAGATTATATCAATTGGGCATTCTTCAAGAACATTTATAAAGTACTTACCATATTGTTTGGATAATATTCTGTAATCCAGAATCGTAATAATACCCTCGTCAGATTTGCTTCTAATGAGCCTTCCCACTCCTTGTCTGAATTTTAAAATCGCTTCAGGTAATGTGTATTCCATAAAACTGTTTCCGCCTTTAGAATCTATGTATTCTAGTCTCGCTTGGATTAAAGGGTGATCAGGTACAGTAAACGGAAGTTTTGTCAGAATTAAATTACTTAAAGATTCGCCGGGTACATCAACTCCAAGCCAGAAACTGTCTAATCCGAATAAAACTGAATTAATATCAGTCTTAAATTTTTCAAGTAGACTATTCCTTGAAGTACCTTCTCCCTGTATAAGTAATTCGAGACCTTTATTGTTAAGTACTTCTCTTATTCTGTTCCCGATTTCTTTCATTAAAACACTATTTGTAAACAATACAAGTGCTTTACCTTCCGTTTTATTTATTGTTCTTTTAATCCATTCAGTAAGTGAATCAATATATTCGGGATTGCTTTCTTTTAATGGAGTTAAAGTGCTGTCATTTGGAATGATTAATCTTACTTGTCTGTAATAATCAAATTGAGTTGGCAGTTTTATATCGTCAGCTGCTTCGCCACCTAATCTGCTTTTGTAATAGCTGAAATTATCATTTATAGATAATGTAGCACTTGTAATTAATGCAGAGTTACTTTCCTTAAATAAATTATCTCTTAGATAATCTGAAATATCAAGTGGGGATGAACAAAGTGTTGTGTTTGCTTCAAGAGAATTATTTGAGAGTTCAACCCAGTATACATAATCTTTCTCTTTTAGTTCAATAAAATCATTAATTATTCGGTTTATTTCAGCAAATCTTATTATATAGTCAGAAATTTCATTCTCAATAATATCACTTTTTGCAAATTTTTTAAGTTCTTGCAGCTGTCGAATTAAGACAAGAATTTCTTCATTTAAGTGATTTTTTATAATACCTGTATCTCTGATTCGTTTAGACAATTTATCGTATTTATCAAACTGACGAATAAATACTTTTCTTCTTAGTTCGTAAAAGAAGTTTTGGTTTATTTCCAGTAAATTCTCAACAACTGGTAGTATATTCAAAGCAGGGAAGGAGATTAAAAATCCTTTTTTCTTTTTTCCGTTATATAATCTGAGTAAATGGAATTTTATCATTTCCCTTGATACTTTCGGAACAGACATTTCTGCCGCAGCATCTTCAATTGTATGGCCCTCATCGAAAATTACAAAGTCATTGTGAAATAGAAATCCGCTTTTCTGATCTTTGGAAGTGGGATTGAATAATGTAAAAAACAAATAATGATTAAGTATAATCACATCTGAGTTATACACTTTATGTTTTGCCTTTTGGAAAAAGCAATTTGTTTCATTAATATCACCGCAGGTTTTATTCGTACAAACATTGACTTCAGCACAGACAGACTGCCAGACATTTGTTTCTATTGGAAAATCTGTATCCGATAAAGTGCCGTCATTCGTACTCTTACTCCATCTATAAATATTTTCTAAAGTAGCTAACTCATTATTCTCAAATAATGAGCTAGAGTTCTCATATGCCCTTTTTAATCTGTTTGGACATAAATAATTAGATTTTCCTTTAAGTAGTGATGCCTGAAATTCAAATTGAAGTATATTTTTTAGGAGGGGAACATCTTTCAGAATTATTTGCTCTTGTAGATTAATGGTGTGGGTTGAAATAATTGCCCTTTTGTTATACTTCTTCGCATAATAAATTGATGGAACTAAGTAAGCCAGGCTTTTGCCAATACCAGTAGGTGCTTCAATAAATATATGTCTCTTATTTTCAAGTGAATCAACTACGGCAAGAGCCATTTTTTGCTGTGATAATCTGAACTCATAATTTGGGAAGTGATTTCTTAGTAATCCGTCCTCATTAAAAAATTTATGTACTTCTTCTCTAATATTAATATTTTTATCAAACTCCATAAATTAAATTAAAAAATTAGTACTATTTTTTAAGTATAAAAAGAAATGTATAATTAAGAATTGTCGGGATGACTGGACTCGAACCAGCGGCCCCCTCGTCCCAAGCGAGGTGCGCTACCAACTGCGCCACATCCCGATTTAATGTGCAATAAATAATATACGTATTTT
>CAIUQV010000662.1 GCA_903901375.1 uncultured Ignavibacteriota bacterium | reverse complement strand
GATGACGCAGAGCAGCGGACTTTTCAGGAATATGTCTAACCTCGTAAGAGTATGGATGGTATTTAGCAAAGATTCGGCGGGTTATTCAACACTTGATGCAAGGGGAAAACTTATTGCTATTGGAGGAGTGACGAAGTCGGGTAATGAAGTACCATTGTCTTATTCATTGGGTCAGAACTACCCAAACCCGTTTAACAGCAGTTCAAAATTGAAATTTGAAATTGCAAATTTAAGAGATGTAAAGATAATTGTTTATGATATTATGGGACGTGAAGTGAAGACACTGGTGAATGAGAGACTACAACCGGGGACATATGAAGTTACATTTGATAGTTCGATGTTATCGAGTGGGGTTTATTTTTATAGGTTGGTAGCAGGAGAGTTTTCGGAAACTAAGAGGATGTTGTTGATAAAGTGATGAAAGTAATATTTTTAGTATTATTGTTTGTGGCAATTACGGGGAATTTTGTGATTCCGCAAGAGAAGAACTCTTCAGAAATTACAAATGGTATTCAACTGATAATTTCTACTGACAAGAGTGATTATCTTGAAGGAGAGAATGTGTGGCTGGAATGGAAATTTATTGCTGATAAAAATGTGAAGCTCGATTTTTGGCCAGGCGGCTACCGCGAATTTGTAACAAATTCAAAGAATCAGCAACTCCCGAATATAAATTACACTCCTGAATGTATTTTAGGACATACATATGAATATCCGGATACAATAAGTTCTTTCTATGTATTAGAATTTGGGTATTATGAACTTCCAAAACCACGAGAGATTTATCAGGTTGGTTATTATTATCCTGCTGATGTGTATGAGATAAATGCATATATAAATGTGATGATTAAAGGTAAAGAATACAAGGTGGAGGCGAAGCCTGTAAAGTTCTTTATTCGAAAACCTGAGGGCGAAGATTTTTTAGCTCGAAATGAGTACTTAGAAATGTTTCCATTGTTGTGGAAAGATTCAAGTTACTGGAAAGATACAAATGCTTATAAATCGTTAACAGAATTTAAAGAAAACTATGAAAAGAATCCACTGTTGGAGCAAGATACAAATGCGTATAAATCATATATAAGACTAAAAGAGTACTTAGAAATGGTTTCAAAGTTGTGGAAAGATACAACTGACTATAAATTGTTATTACAAGAGAAAATTGACAGTTTCTTTGTAAAGTATGAAAATTCGGTATATATTGATAAAGTTTTATACAGTATTGGTGCACCTAGAAAATCAATCAGTGCAATTGAGTTTTATTACAATCTGATTTTAAAGCATCCTGAATTTGCAGGTAATTATCACAGGTTGAACAAAATTATGAGAATTTATAATGATGAAAATGATAGTAGTGGTTACCTGAGTATGATTTATGATTTGGAATCAAGGTTAAAAGATAATGAAATATTTAAGAAGGTACTCTATTATCATAAAAGAATCTATCAGATGGAATTGAGCCAAGGACTTTTTAAATGACCGGGGTATATTTTTACAGGATGGTAACGGAGGGGTTTTCTGAGACGAAGAGGATGGTGCTGATAAAATAACGACATATGTCGTCCGAGAAATACTTATTTTTACAAAAATAAGAGAAAGGAAGGGCGACAATGAAGAAAATAGAATTACTAAAACGGTTCAAAAGGTATGAAACCAAAACTACAGAG
>CAIUQV010000661.1 GCA_903901375.1 uncultured Ignavibacteriota bacterium | reverse complement strand
CCGGGTCAAAACCTTTTGCCGGCAATTCATTTCCCGCAGGAGGTTTCAGCATTATATCCTCACCTTTGGAATTCTTAATCGTGTCTGTCAGAGGATTAAATGTAATTTGACCCGCAAGAGCAAGTGCTGTAACTATTTCCGGAGATGCTACAAAAGAATGTGTTGCTGCATTCCCGTCATTACGTTTAGAGAAATTCCTGTTGTAAGATGTAATGATAGAATTCTTTTCCCCGTCTATTATGTCGTGGCGTTTCCACTGACCGATGCATGGACCGCATGCATTTGAAAGTACAACGCCGCCTATTTTTGCGAATGCGTCCATCTGTCCGTCACGTTCTATAGTTGCACGAACCTGTTCGGAGCCGGGAGTGATTACAAATTCAGATTTGGCTTTAAGTCCGTTTTCAAAAGCCTGCTTTGCAAGAGATGCTGCTCTGTCCATATCTTCATAAGAAGAATTTGTACAGCTTCCGATAAGTCCGACTTTAAGTTCTTCGGGATAATCGAATTCTTTTACTGCTGCTTTAAATTCTGTAAGTGTACGTGCAAGGTCCGGAGTGAAAGGACCGTTAATATACGGTTCAAGTTCAGACAGATTTATTTCTATAACTTTATCATAATATTTTTCTGAACCTTCATCGTAAGTTAAATAATCTTTAATCCCGTCTGCGAGGTCTGCTATATTTTCTCTGCCTGTGCTTCTTAAATAATCTGACATTTTGGAATCATAAGGGAAGAGGGAAGTGGTTGCACCTATTTCAGCACCCATATTGCAGATAGTAGCTTTGCCTGTGCAGGAAAGAGATTTTACGCCTTCTCCGAAATATTCAACGATTGCACCTGTACCGCCTTTAACTGTAAGTATCCCGGCAAGTTTCAGAATGATATCTTTTGGTGAAGCCCATCCGCTTAATTTACCGGTAAGTTTGACACCGATAAGTTTAGGGAATTTCAATTCCCACGGGAATCCCGCCATAACGTCAACTGCGTCAGCACCGCCAACACCTATTGCAATCATACCGAGACCGCCGGCATTAGGTGTATGCGAATCAGTACCTATAATCATTCCGCCCGGGAATGCATAGTTTTCAAGAACGACCTGATGAATGATACCTGAGCCGGGTTTCCAGAAACCGATTCCGAATTTAGCCGAAACAGATTCGAGGAAATCGTAAACTTCTTTATTGTCAGTTACTGCTCGTAATAAATCGTCTTTTGCTCCGACTTCTGCCTGAATAAGATGGTCGCAATGAACTGTTGAAGGTACGGCTACTTTTGGCATACCTGCCGACATAAACTGAAGCAGTGCCATCTGAGCTGTTGCATCCTGCATAGCAACCCTGTCCGGCTTGAAGTCAACGAAATCTTTGCCTCTTTCAAACGGCTGACTGAAACTGCTATTCCAGATATGTGCGTACAGAATCTTCTCTGCGTAAGTCATATCACGACCTAATAATTTTTTAGCGTGATTAACTCTGTCTTTAAAATTCGAATAAACATTCCTGATTAAATCAAAATCGAATGCCATGATTAATATTCCTTATAAATTATTTAATAAATTTGTTAATTCATCTTTAGTTGCAACGGGTAAGCTGCAGGCGAAATTCTGACAGACATAAACTCTGTTCTCATCGGGTTCTTTCACAATATCTTTAATGTAAGGAATCATCTTTGCAGAAACATTATTATAATAAATCAGATTCTTATTAGGGAAATACTTCTTCTTAATCTCTGAATGAAAAACATTAAACAAGTCTGACCTTAAATCACCACTCAATATAATACTTGTATTATATTTTAAAAAGTTAAAGAGTGCGTTCAAATAAAAAGGACTTGAGAAAGGATTTTCAGACACCTTTTGGTAGAAATACTTAAAACTCTTTTCGGCAATGCTGAAGTATTTATCATCTTTATAAATAATGAACAGACGGTTCAGATTATCAAGCATAACAGAGTTACCGGACGGTTCTGCGCCGTCATATATATCTTTAGTACGTAAAATAATGTCTGTTCTGTCTTTTCCCGTATCGAAGAAACCTCCGTTTACTTCGTCATAGAAGTCTGCGATTGCTTTATCTGTAAGCTTTTTCGCGAGTGCGAGCAGTTTTCCGCTGAATGAAATGTTGTGAAAATCGAGAAGTGCTTTAACAAGGAAAGCATAATCTTCCAGAGTAGCTTCATACATGACTTCACCATCTATATATCTGTGATAAAGTTTTTCTTCCTTATCGTTATATAGATTATAAATTACAAAACTTACCGCACGTACAGCAAGTTTCTTGTAATCCTCATTTTCAGTTATCATATATCCCTTTACAAATGCTGATATCATAAGAGAATCCCAGGTAGTAAGAATCTTTTTATCAAGGAAAGGTCTTGGTCTTTTGTCCCGTTCTTTCTTTAGTGTTGCAATCGAGTCTTTCAGAATAATTTCTATATTCTCCGGAGTAGTATCATACTTTTTAGCAGTATCGAATATATCATTAGTTCTGTAAAGTACGTTTGAAGTACCGAATATATTATGCGGGTCGGCAATAGTATTACCTTTGTGCATAATACCAAAATAATCACAGAAAATATCGGCGTGTTTACTGTCAAGAAGTTTGATTATATCATCTCTTTGCCAGGTGT
>CAIUQV010000660.1 GCA_903901375.1 uncultured Ignavibacteriota bacterium | reverse complement strand
TCACTTGATCATTCAAAAGTTACTATTATAAGGTATGATTCAAGCGGAACGATTAAATGGAAAAAAGATATTTCAAATGGAGCAAGTTATGTTTTAAAGGTTGCAATGACAAAAGATATTTTTGGTAATGTATATACTACGACGAATAACAGCAGTTACAACATAATTTCAACTGCAAAATATGATACATCAGGAACCCAGAAATGGCAGATTGACTATATAGGAACAAACAATTCAAGTGTATTGCAATATATTTCTGCCGATAATTTCGGAAATGTTTATTTATGCGGAAGTACGAGCGGTGTTCAACATCCAGAAGTACTGACTGTAAGATATCTGCAAAGCTGGAATTCAAATTTTACTGTTACGGGATGCGTTAGTTTTAAAGATAATGGTTTACCTGTTGACGGCGGATACGTGAAAGCAGTAAAGCTGGATAAGTACTCCGGAAGTGTTGTGACAGTGGACTCTACGCCTGTTCAGGTAAACGGGTACTATTCTCTTAAACGTATAATTACAGATTCTTTGTACATTATTGCTTATCCACCTGAGAGCGGAGCTTTTGCACCTTCTTATTATCCGCAGGGAATAAACTGGAAGAACGCGATAAAGATGTATGCATCTTCTAATATGTCTGATATAAATATCAATGTTCAAAGAACTGAATCGATAAATGGTGATTGTACGATTAAAGGAAAAGTAATGAAAGCAGATAAGATGATTACAAACCTTAAAGATGCAATTTTATACGTTAAGAGCGGAGGCAGTTTTACAAAATACTCTGTTACTGACGGTAACGGAATGTACCAGATAAATTCAGTGCTACAGGGTTCTGCAAAAATATTTGTTGAGAGGCTGGGTTATTCATCGGACAGCATAAGTATGAATCTGGTATCCGGGATTACATATGAGAATGTAAATTTTAATCTTAGTCAGATTTATGTTGGTATAGTTAAGAGGGAGAATAAAATCCCTTCTATGTATTCACTGGGACAAAATTATCCTAACCCGTTTAACCCTATTACAAATGTTAAATTCTCAATTGTAAAGGCGGGGGATGTGAAGATAGTTGTTTATGATGTGCGGGGTAGAGAGGTGCAGACGCTTGTGAATGAGAGATTGAATGCGGGGACGTATGAGGCGAGGTTTGACGGAAGCGGGCTGACGAGCGGGGTGTATTTTTACAGGATGGTCACGGAGGGGTTTACGGAGACGAGAAAAATGATATTATTAAAATAAAAACAAGAAAAGAGATGCACCACTGAGAACACAGAGGATGCACAGAGGAACACAGAGAAGAGAGTGGTTTAAAGAATATTTGTAGGTTGTTGGTGATAGATTTAATAGTTGAGATGACCCAGAGGGTACCCCCTGCTAAGAAACGCTTCGCGTATCTGCTTCGAGAGTAGGAATGACAGTATTGAGGGGATTTTAAATTGTAAAGTTGAAATTGCAAAGTTACATTTAAAAGTTAAAATTTAGATTATAGTTTATGAAAAGAGTACTTAATAAAATAGTTTAATTATAGAATTATGAGAAAGTTAATATTCGTTTTAGCACTTGTTTTTGCTGTGAATGCAGGTATGGCACAACAGAACTGGAATATGCTCAATTATAACGGGTATATAACAAAGGCGGCGTTTTGCAATGCTTATACAGGCTGGGCTGTAGGTTATGGCGGAATAATATTCAAGAGTACAAATTCAGGTGTGAATTGGGTGCAGCAGTTTAATCCAGAACCGGGCAGGTCATTAGATCAAATAACCGCTTTTACTCCCGATGTATGTATTGTAAGCGGGAATACATCTAACAAACTATTAAAGACTACAAATGGCGGAACAGACTGGTTTGTGTTGTACGATTTTGGAGGGCACATATACTCGGGGTCAATCGAGAGCCATTCTTTTATAAATCAAAATACAGGATGGGTGCTTTCAGATTCAATGATTTATAAAACAACAAACGGAGGCGGTAACTGGTCTTTGCAATCGACTTTGAATTCACTTTTTAGGGATATAGTATTCACAGATGATAATACCGGATATGCGAAAGTTGACTATAGTAGTAATATTCTTAAAACAACTAACGGAGGATTGAGCTGGAATACTCTCCCAATACCTGCAAGTAATCTTAATTGTATGCAATTTAAAAATTCATTAACAGGATACATGACAGGTTCAATTTCAGGAATTGGTAAACTTTTAAAGACAACTAACGGGGGGTATAACTGGGAAGTAATTTATCAGCAAACATCATGGGTGGATTTAATGTATGTAACAAATACAACTGCATTTGCGATTGATTACAATTATGGCAAAGTTTTTAAGTCAAGTAATGGCGGTTATAACTGGAATCAGGTTTACACTGATTCGACACAATTCACATCTCCTAACTGGATATATGCTTATGATACTTTAAATGTTTTTTTCGGGACATACGACTTAAGGCTGGCAAAATCAAGCAATGGTGGGTTGAATTTTATTAATGTTATTAGTTCGAATTATCCTGAGTATGAATATATAAATGATTGCAAGTTTTTTAATAATACCACAGGATATTATTATTCAAACAATTATTTAATAAAAACAACAAACCAAGGAGAGAGTTTTACTTCGATCAGCTATCGTACAAATATTAGTAACAGTCCAAGAAATGTAAACTTCACCGACCAGAATACAGGATATTATGTTTATGGAGATACAGTAATAAAAACAACTAATGGCGGGAATAACTGGTTTACTACCGGACAATTCAATGATGTTCTTTTAAAGAGTCTTGAATTTATAAACAACAATACAGGGTGGGTAGTAGGGTGCTGGTTTAATCATGTTGTGTATTATTTCGATTTATTTTTGGCAAAGACAACAAACGGCGGACAAAACTGGGAGACGCACATAGGGTTCAATGGATTGACTTTAGGAATGATAGAAGGAATACATTTCCTTGATGCGAACACCGGTTGGTGCAGAGCGAGGAATGAAAATGGTTCGCCTACATACATAGCGAAAACAACTAACGGCGGGACAAATTTTACAAGTATTCTATACATAAATAATACAGACGGTAACGAAGTTTTGTTAAACGCAAATACGGGTTATGTTGCCTCTGCTAATAAAATTTATAAAACAACTAACGGTGGAAGTAACTGGACACAGAATGTTTATGATGTCTATACAAAGTTCTTTGATATATTCTTTGTAAATAATTCAACAGGCTGGGTTTGCGGTGACAATGGTGTACTATATAAAACTACTAATGAAGGAATTGATTGGGTGAAAATAAACACAGGATTGAATACACCATTTAAATGTGTAAAGTTTATAAACGAGAATACAGGATTTATAACTGGTGACGGTGGAACAATAATGAAAACTACAAATGGAGGAAGTGTGTTTATTAGTCAAACTCAGACAGAGATTCCATCTTCATTCAGGCTGGAGCAGAATTATCCGAACCCGTTCAATAGCAGTTCAAAATTCAAATTTAAAATTTCAAAGTTGGGAGATGTAAAGATTATTGTTTATGATGTACAGGGACGGGAGGTCCAGACGCTGGTGAATGAAAGGATGAATGCAGGAACGTATGAGGTGAGGTTTGACGGGAGCGGGCTGACGAGCGGGGTGTATTTTTATAGGATGCAGGCGGAGGGGTATAGTGAGACGAAGAGGATGGTTTTATTAAAATAATTATAAAATTAGAGATGCACCACAGAGAACACAGAGTAGGCACAGAGAGACACAGAGAAGAGAGTGGGTTAGAGAGAAGTTGCTTTTTGTTTCAAATCTTGATAAATCGGGACACATAAAACTTGCTGTTTGAACTACAGAAGGAGTGAGGATTTTGTTTTCAATTAGAGATGCACCACTGAGGACACAGAGGATGCACAGAGAGGCACAGAGAAGAGATTGGGTTAAAGAGTAGATTTTTAGTAAGAATAACAGTTATAGAATTTTTAAAAATAATTTATGAAGAGAGTATTAGTTGCTGTAATTATTTTATTAAGTGCGGTAGGTGTTAATGCACAGTGGGTAAGGCTGGAAGCGTTGTCTTATTCAAAGATAAGTAAAGTAGTAAATTACTATGACAATTATATTTTGGCAGGCGGAGATAATGTTTACAAGTCAACAGATTTGGGTGAGACCTGGAGTGTTTATTATAATGCAGATATTTTCTCTTGCAATTTCGAGAGATTATATTTATGCGGCAACAGAGAATGTGGGATTATGGAGAAGACCTTTATCAGAACTGGGAGGTGCATCAAGTCCGGTTCACAGTGGGTATTCATTGTTCGATTTGCAGCAGAATTATCCAAACCCTTTTAACCCGGGGACAAAAATTACGTTCTCAATTTCAGCAGAAGCGAGAATTAAACTGACGGTTTATGACGCATCAGGAAAAGAAGTTGAAAAGTTATTCGATAAAGTATTTCAGCCGGGTCACTACAGTATTCCGTGGAATGCGTCAAAATATCCAAGCGGTGTATATTTTTATAAATTATCGTCGGATAATATTAGTGTGACAAAGAGAATGGTGTATGTTCGTTGATAATTTCTACAAACATTTCACTCCTAACGGAGTGGGTGAGTGTGAAAATATTTTTGAGAGATAATGGTAAAATAGAGGGGGAAGAAATTATGATAATGCACGATAATATCAGGTGTTTATAGATGTGAATTATTCTGAACAGGAGATTTTACCGGTAAAATAGGGGTTTGAGAAATTTTTATTACAGGTAAATAAATATTATTATAAGAGAGATTTTAGAAGATTTATTAATCTAATTAATAACACTATGAAAAAGGTATTTCTATTAGTGCTGGTAATAGCACTAATTTCAGGTTTTGCATTTCTTACAAGGAATGATAAAAGAAATGCGGGAACAGTTGTAACGCTGGACGTTAATAATCTGAAAAGCGGATTTAAAACTTCCGGTATTTTTAACAGAGATACATCCAACACACAGTCGGGTCTTGAATGGCCGAAGGGCTCGGGAAAATACGTTTGTTTCACGAGCGGACTGACGATGGCCTGCTACATTAACGGACAGTTTGCGATGACAGCAGGTTCATATAAAGGAGAATATGCACCGGGTTATGTTCTGAACGGCGGTTATGCAACGAATGCGAATTTCAAGTTTTACAAAGTTACAAAAGGAGACAATGCCGGCAGCAATCCGGACTGGGCAAACTGGGGACTGATGGTACCATACGGTGCTCCGTGGACAGACGTGAATCATAACGGAATTTATGACCCTACGGTGGATACGCCGGGTGTTAGAGGGGCGAGTCAGACTTTGTTTATCTGCCTGACTGATGCGGACACTGCAAGTCATGATATCGGCGAGGGTTTCGGCGGTGGAATAAAGAATCCACTGATGTTATCCGAGGTTCATTTAACTGCCTGGGCATACACTAAGAATTCGATAAAAGATGTACAGTTTATAAAGTATGAAGTGATTAACAAAAATACTGCAGCATGGGACAGCACTATACTTTCTATAATCAGTGACCCGGATCTTGGCACTGCTACGGATGATTACATTGGCTGCGACACAATCCGCGATATGCCTTACTGCTACAATGCAAATCCAACGGATCAGATTTATGGCGTAGCGCCACCAGCTTACGGAATGATGTTTCTTCAGGGGCTGGTGAGAAAAGATGTGACTCCAAATGTGAATCTTGGAATGACTGCGAGTAACTACTTCACGAATACGGGAAGTTCTCCCCCACCATGCGAGAGTGACCCAAACGGCGAACCGATACCGGCATACAATATTATGAAAGGATTTAAGAAAGACCTTACATGGTGGATAAATCCTTATGATGCGAATATCAGAAAGACAAAATTTACTTATCCAGGGAAACCGGAATTAAATATTGGCTGGACAGAAACAAAGGGCAGTATGCAGAACTGCAACGGAGATACAAACACAGCATACTACGGAACACCGAATATACCAGGTGACAGACGTTTTACGATTAACAGCGGACCATTAAGAATTTTACCTGGTGATACACAGAGGGTGATAGTTGCGCAAATGGTGGCAAGGGGTATTACAAACAGAAACTCAGTTGGTAATTTAAGAGAGCTTGCCGATACAGCAATAGCAATTTATCAGGGTGGATTTAATGTTGGAATAATGCCTATAGGTAATGAAATTCCGGCAAAGTTCAGTCTTAATCAGAACTATCCGAATCCTTTTAATCCTACCACGACCATAAAGTTTGATATTCCATTTTCTTCATTGGTGAAGATTGCAATTTATGATATTTCGGGTCGCGAAATTCAAACACTCGTAAACGAGCAGTTACAGTCGGGCACATATGAAACACAATGGAATGCATCTTCTTATTCCAGCGGGGTGTATTTTTATCGATTAAGTGCGGGGGATTTTTCAGAAACGAAGAGGATGTTGCTAATCAAATAATATTATCATTATGAAAAAATTCTTTGTCATCGTTTTAATGTTAGTAGCAGTGAGTGGGAATGGGCAGTGGGTGCAGATGAGCAATGGGATGGGGAATAATAAAACTATAACCTCATTTGTCGTTTCAGGAACAAACATATTTGCAGGCACTTATGGTAGTGGTATCTATTTATCTACAAATTACGGAGTAAGTTGGACTGCCGTAAATAACGGTTTAACAGGTTATGCACTTAATGTATATTCTCTGACCAACATAGGAACAAATTTATTTGCAGGAACATTCGGAAGTGGTGTATTCAAAAGCACAAATAACGGTACAAGCTGGTTAGAAATTAATAACGGACTTCCTTCATATAATAATATTTTATCGTTTACTGTTTCAGGAACAAATATATTTTCAGGAACTATGAGTGGCGGTGTATTCAAAAGTACAAATTATGGTGCTAACTGGGATGGGGGTGGTCTATTAGGTGTAGATTTTAATGCTCTTAAAGTTTTAGGAACAAATATATTTGCAGGAACAAACAAAGGTGTTTATTTAAGCACAGATAATGGTATTCACTGGACTGCAGCAGGATATAATCCAATTTACGATTTTAAAACAATTGCTGTTTTAGGGGGGAATCTTTTTGTAGGAGGTACGGGAGTATTTTATACGTCAAATAATGGAGCGAGTTGGATTTCTGCGAATTACGGATTACCAAATAGTATTGTTTATTCACTTATTATATCTGGTACGAATATGTTTGCCGGAATTAGTTCCGGTTGTGGTGTATATTTAAGTACGAATAACGGTACAAACTGGTTAAGCAAGAATCAGGGATTTAGTAATGTCCCGGGGGTCTATGCGGTAGTAGTCACTAACAATTATATCTTTGCGGGAACCGATAGTTCCGTCTGGCGACGTTCACTTTCAGAAATCATCGGTGTACAAAACATCAGCACAGAAATACCTTCAGCTTTTTCATTAAAGCAGAACTATCCGAATCCTTTTAATCCGAGGACGGTTGTTAGTTTTTCGTTGCCGGTTGGAGGTGATATGTCGATAAAGGTTTATGATGTTCAGGGACGGGAGGTGCAGACACTGGTGAAAGAGAGGTTGAGTGCGGGGAATTATGAAGTGACGTTTGACGGGAGCGGGCTGACGAGCGGGGTGTATTTTTACAGGATGCAGGCGGGTGGATATACTGAGACGAAGAGGATGATATTGATAAAGTAGTTTGTTGGTTGATAGGATAGAAATACGTGCCACTCCTAAAGGGGTGGAAGTTTTGTTGATGGATTTTAAATTGTAAAATTGAAATTGCAAATTTACATTTTAAAATTAAAATTTATGAGATAAGTAAATCAATATTGGATTAAGGGTTTTGTATCCGATTGAAGATTTGTTTAAGGGAGAAATGAATGAAACTCCCCGCCGCAAGCAGTGGGGTATAGCTTATTGTTTAGCGTTCAACCCCGCTGGGGTTGGATTGTGTTTTCGTGTTCCACCGGCTCCGCCGGCGGTTATTCATATTTAACCCGCTTTGCGGGT
>CAIUQV010000659.1 GCA_903901375.1 uncultured Ignavibacteriota bacterium | reverse complement strand
CGGTGTATTAATATTAATCGCAAAGAATGACAGAATGCTCAGGATTGAAGTGGGGTATGGACTTGAGGGTGTCTTAACAGATGCATACACAACTCAGATAAGAACCAGGGAGATGAATCCTTCTTTCAAAGCAGGAAACTTCTACGAAGGTATTAATAAAGGAGTGGACGCAATTATTGCTGTTTCGAAAGGTGAATACAAAGCAGATAAAAAGAAAAGCAATGACGGAACCGGTCTTACTTGTCTTGGGCTGCCAGTATTTATTATACTTGTATTCGGGATTATTTTCTTCAGTATAATTATGTCAATACTTGGGAGGATTTTTGGATGGAGCAGAAACACTTATTACGGCGGCAGAAGAAGGGGAAGCGGATTCTGGGGTGGCGGCTTCTTCGGAGGTGGCGGCAGTTCCTGGGGCGGCGGCGGAGGAGGCTTTGGCGGCTTTTCCGGCGGTGGTGGTTCATTCGGTGGCGGCGGTTCGAGCGGAAGCTGGTAATTTATTTAATCATAAATTTAAATACTTAATCGAAGATGTTTATAAATTTTGTTAAGAAATATTTCTCGAAAGAAGAACTTGATTCTATAACGAATCATATTGCAGAGATTGAAAAATATACTTCGGGGGAAATAAGAATTTGTTTTAAGAGAAAAACAGTCTGGGCTGAAAGAAAACTTACAATACGCGAACTTGCTCTGAAAGAATTCCATAAACTGGGTATGCAGAATACTGTAGATAAAACGGGAATTCTTCTGTACATATTGTTCGATGACAGAAAATTTGAAATAGTTGCCGATGAAGGTATTAATGCAAAAATATCCGGGGAGAAATGGAATATCATAACAAACCATCTGGTAAGTGAATTCAAATCAGGAAAATATAAATCAGGTATAATAAAAGCACTGGATGAAATAAAAGCTGTTCTGATAAAAGACTTTCCGAGAAAATCGGACGATAAGAATGAACTGCCAAACGATATAGTGATAGAATAATTGCGAAAATTTTATCTCATATTATTTTTATCACTTATTACGGGCTTTGCTTATGCGCAATCAGATTCAGTGAAGTCTCTTGATTCACTGAACAAAAGAGATTCTCTTAAAACCGGACTTGATTCAACAAAGTATGCAAAATCCGATATTGATGAAATTATAAATTATTCTGCCTCTGATTCCGTAATTTTTGAGCTTGCTACCAATAAAATGTATCTGTACAACGATGCTGAAGTTATTTACAAAGACCTTAAATTAAATTCTGGTATTATTATAATAGACAGGGAAACGCAAATACTTGAGGCAATAGGGCTTCCTGTTGATTCTGCAGGTATCAGCAAAGTTGTACAAACTCCTCTTATGAATCAGGGCACAGATAAATTTGAGGGTGGTAAACTTACATATAGTTTCAAAAGTCAAAGAGGTACTATTTCTATGGGCTATTCAGATGCAGATGTAGGTTATTATTTTGGAGAGAAGATTAAGAAAGTTCTTCCTGATTTACTTTTTATTCAGAATGGACTTTATACAACTTCAACCGATAAAATTGACCCTGAATATTACTTCTTTTCACCTAAGATGAAACTGATACCTAATGACAAAATTATAGCACAGTCAGTTTTTCTTTATATTGAAGGTGTACCTGTATTCTGGATTCCGTTTGTCGTTCTTCCCAATAAATCGGGCAGGTCGTCGGGGTTTATAGTACCGAGTTATGGAAATGATAATACGTATGGTATTTATCTGGCCAATGCAGGATATTTCTGGGCTATAAATAATTATATAGACTTAGCCGCAAAAGCAACATTGTTTGCCAAGGGCAGGTACGATTTTTCATCGAGGTTCAGGTATGCAAAGAAGTATATGTATGACGGTGAGATAAATGCAGGATATTCTTTGATAAATAAAGGTGAGGAAAAAGATGTTGACAAGATTACTTCCAATCAGTGGATAGTGAGTCTTAATCATAATCAGAAAATAAATCCCACAACTTCCTTATCGGGTAATCTGACGTTTGTGAGCGGAAAAAGTTACTATGATAATTCTACAAATGCATT
>CAIUQV010000658.1 GCA_903901375.1 uncultured Ignavibacteriota bacterium | reverse complement strand
TGAATAATATCCGGCTGCTTTCGTATCCGATACTAATGTTGTCATTTCTTTTCCAAGCATATTGTATATCTTTAATGATACAAATGCAGTCTTTGGTATTGCAAAGTTTATTTTGGTAACCGGGTTAAAAGGATTCGGATAGTTCTGGCTTAATTCATATTTCGAAGGTAATTGTGTGCCGTTGTTTCCTACTCCCGTTCCTGTCTGGTACACAAAACATAGATTAGGTCTGTTTGCCTGAGCCGAACCGCCCGTCATTGTACAGCCCGTTGAATTGTCTGTATAATACAGCCAGGTCATTCCCGATGCAGCAGTAGAATATACCGTTGAGTTCTGTGTGTATGCACTGTTATCAAAACATACTTCAACGAGCAGATTGCTTACTCCGTCAAAATAAAATGGTGTCGTAAAGTCTATGTATTGCCATCCTGTTCCCGGAGGTGTGTATGTGCCGCTGTATACTGTCGTCCAGTTGTTTGTTTCAAATCCGGCTAATGTCGTTAAATTCGAATTCTGAAGCTTAATATTAAAACCGTTTAATAACTGTGCCTGTATTGTAGCAAAATTAAATCCTATCCTTGTAAGAATTTTTGGACTTGTTAAACCAAGTTCAGCATTCGTGAATAGCATATCCGTCCTTGCGTCCATCCAGAATGAATAGAAAGGATGCGGAGAAGTTGTCGTTCCTGTTCCTACGCATGCATAATTCACGTTCTCTACTGTGTATGAAAATGCTGTCGTCGGTGCCTGTGTTCCCGGAGGATTCATTCCTCTGCCGCCCGCAGGATACGTACACACAAAATTTCCCGCAGAGTCCTGTGCCGCAAAATAATAACTTACTACCGAACCAAGAGGATTGCCCGGAATACTGTACTTAAAAGTATCAAGGTTTGCATAATTATAACTTACTGATGTATAAGCTCCGCTGTTCACTTTATAATAGAGTTTCGGTGCGTATGTACCCATCGCAACCTTGTTCTTCGATTTTATAACTACCGTAGCCGTTCTCGGCGTTGTGAAGTTGCCGTTGCCAAGCGGGGTGTGATAGAAGTCCATCTTCATGTCTTTCGAGAATGATGTCAGCGCTGCTATTGCAGTCCTTATCATGCTTCTGAAGAAATTAATGTTTAAAGTGTTGAACTTGTCGTTTGTTGTGTGATAATAAGGAGTGAAATCGTTTTCGTCCTCAATGTTCATAAATGCTTTATAGTTTCTCGTCCAGAATGATGCGTGGTCGCTGTTTGCAGTTAAATCTATATGCTTTTCAGGCACTAATAAAGGAAGATATGTTTTCATTGCAGAAATGTAATCGTTCGCATATCCTTCCGAAGGAACGTTTGTTACCACCCAGCTCTTGCCGTCGTTATTGCCGTCGTACGCAATCATATCAAAGTTTAACGCACAGACTATAGAATCTCCATGTAAGAATGATGAATCTGCAAATGCCTTACTTCCATAAAGCCCGCGCTCTTCTTCGTCGAAGGTTGCAAATATTATAGAATACTCCGTCGGGAAGTTCTTCAGTATTCTTGCCGCTTCAAGAACTGCTACCGTGCCCGAAGCATTATCGTCCGCTCCCGGAGCAATAGAACCCGAAGGCATATCGTCCAAATGCGAACAGATTACAAAATACTGATTAGGATATTTTGTGCCTGTCTTTACTGCAAGGACATTGATGTCTGTAGCACTGTTGTTCTGATACCTCGGTGAATATCCGTACCCCTGCAGAGTTTCAAAAATAAACTGTGCTGCCATCTGGTTTGATGCATTACCATAGTATCTTGAAACTATCGTGTAAGGACTGCCGCCAATGACGCAGGAAGTGTCACCGCTTAACTGGCGGTCTAAAAGACTAACTGATTGTGTTGTAACAAGGTTTATTAATGAGTCAATTTTCGTACTGAATCCAATCTGTGCATTACTCTGCATTGAAATGAGTGTGAAAACTAAAACCAGTAATACTAAAGGGAAACTTTTTACTTTCATAAGTATAGTTTTAAATTTTAGACTTTATAAAATAAGTTTATTAATCAAATAATGAAAGATAAAATTGAATGTTAATAATTATCTTAAAATATACATTTAGCCGATTTAACCCCTTTAAGGAAAAAATTACTTGCATACCGCTTTTTTTCTTGACTTTTATATTCTTTATTTATATTTTGAATCATTATTAGATAATAATATCCTTTTCTAAAGAATAGAGTTTGGATGAATGCTCTACTTCACGTCAAAAAAATATACATATTTCTATTAAATTAACTATTAGGTTATGAAAAAGATTTTTTCAAAGTTTGCTTTACTATTAATGCTATTCGTTAGCGTTAGTGTAATGGCACAACCAAGCCCTCCGGTTTTGTATACTCCGGTAAACAATGCCACAGGGGTTTCATTGTTTCCTACTTTTGACTGGTCGGATGTATCAGGCGCTACTTCTTACAGATTGCAGATTTTCACTGGTGCAACCACTGTTTTGGACCAGTCTGGTATTACTGCTTCTCAGTATGCCATCGTAAGTGCGGTTCTTTCTTACAGCACACAATATTACTGGAGAGTAAACGCAACAGGACCATCGGGGACGAGCAACTGGTCAACTCAATGGTATTTTACTACACAGGATGCTCCTCCGGGAGTTCCTACACTGCTTTCTCCGATAAACGGTGCAGTTAATATTTCTTTAACACCTACTTTAAACTGGAATTCTGTTCCGAATGCAGGATTTTACAGATTACAGGTCTCTACAGATAACACTTTTGCAACTACTGTGTTAGATGTTCCGGGTCTTGTTAATGCAGGTTATGCTGTTCAGCCCGGTGCTTTGCAGAATGGTGTTCAGTATTACTGGAGAGTGAATGCAACAAATACAGGCGGTACAAGTAACTGGTCTACTGCCTGGAACTTTACAACTATCGTTGCAGCACCTGATGCTCCTAATCTTTTACTTCCTGTAAATGGTGCCACAGGAGTATCAACTCAGCCAACAATGGACTGGAGTGATGTTTCCGGTGCAACTACTTATCATTTACAGATTTCATTTAATAATCAGTTTAATGCTCTGGCATTAGACCAGACAGGAATCACTGCTTCTACTTTTGCAGTCGGAACCGGTATTTTATCAGGTACAACCCAGTATTTCTGGAGAGTTTCCGCGGCTAACGTCGGCGGCGAAGGTGCATGGTCAGCAGTATTTAATTTTACAACTACTATCGGCGCTCCCGCAGCTCCTGTATTGGTTTCTCCTCCGAACAATTCCACAGGGATAACTTTAACTCCTATTCTTGACTGGAATAACGTTCCGGGTGCAACTTCATACAGAGTTCAGCTGTCAACAAGTCCTTCATTTACGACAACTATCGTAAATCAGGTTACCGGCGCAACTTCGCAATATCAGGTTGCTGTTCCTTTACAGTATAATACAACTTATTACTGGAGAGCAAATGCGACTAACGCTGGCGGTACTTCTGCATGGTCTGAAGTATGGCAGTTTACTACATTAATTACTCCTCCAACAGCACCAACATTGCTGTTACCTGTCAATAATGCAACCGGCGTTTCTTTAACTCCGTTTATGGACTGGACTGACGTTTCAGGTGCAACGACATACAGGCTTCAGGTCGCAACGAATATGTCGTTTACTAATATCGTTTATAATAATATTGCTATAACTGCATCAGAATTTACACTCCCAAGCGGTTATTTAATCGGAAGTACACAGTATTTCTGGAGAGTAGCTGCTATCAACTCTGGTGGTCAGGGAAATTACTCTACTGTGTTTAACTTTACAACTCAGCAGACATTCTTCCTGAACCTGAAAGTATATCTCGAAGGTTTCTACAACGGTACATCTCAGGTTAAGGATTCTATGAAGGTTTATCTCAGGAATCCAACTACACCGTTCGCACTCAGAGACAGTTCGAACGCTATTGTAGATTCAACAGGAAATACTTCTTTAAGCTTTGCTAAAGCTACAAACGGAAGTTATTATATAGTTGTAAAACACAGAAACCATCTTGAAACCTGGTCTGCAGCTCCGCAGGTATTCTCTACCGGTAATGTTACTAATTTCAACTTTACCGATAATATCACAAAAGCATACGGAAGTAATCTGAAACTGGTTGGTTCAGTGTATGTGCTGTACGGTGGCGATGCAAATCAGGATGGTTATGTAGACCCGACTGATTATACTTATTATAAATCACAATTTGGACTCTCTGGTTACAAATCTGCTGATTTCAACGGAGATGGTTTTGTGGACGGATACGACGCACCAATTTTATACAACAATTTCGGTAAGAGTTATGCTCGTCCGTTCTAAACATTTGGAAATTAAAATTTAAAGAAGATGAAAAATATATTTTTAACAATAGTTGCTCTTTTACTTGTTACTGCTGTATCCTACGGACAGGTAAAGGTAAATTTTAACATCCAGAATCCGAGATTTGACAACGGACAGTTTCTTGTTGATATTTACGGCACAGTTCCTGCCGGGCAGACGTGGAACGTTGGTCTTACAAACATAAGGTTTAATTACTGGACTTCGGGTACTCCAAACGCATTCTCTTTCGTGCCGGAAAGCCCTGCAACCAGTGCAAATTCTAACCTTTCAGGTAATGCAAACTACGATGTTATGACTTCAACTAAAATCTGCAACGATACAGCTGCAAGTCTTAACGTACTTTTACTTTATACTAAAACCGCTTATGCTCTCTCAGCCGGAAGTTACTGGCTTGGGAGCTTAAGGTTTAACGTTACAAATCCTCAGGCTTGTTTCAGGATGGCATTTATCAATAACTCTTCAGTATTCGATGGTTCCACGCCTTTAGCGTACAACACAGGCTGGACTTACAGCAGTTATGATACATGTCTGAATATGCCTTCGGGTGTTAGCAATATCTCATCTGAAATCCCGAAAGATTTCAGTCTGAGCCAGAATTACCCGAATCCGTTTAATCCTGTAACAATGATTAAATTTGCTCTGCCGAAATCTTCTGTCGTCACTTTGAAAGTGTACGATATGCTCGGAAGAGAAGTAGCTAATCTTGTTGACGGATATAAATCAGCAGGTCAATACATAGTAGATTTCGATGCTTCTTCATTAACGTCGGGAGTTTACTTCTACAGACTTGAATCAAACAGCTTTGTTGATGTTAAACGTATGGTTGTACTGAAATAGAAATTTAATCCCCACAACGGATTATAACCTAATAAAGAGGAAAGTACTTAATTGTACTTTCCTTTTTTTATTGTACAAATTTTATGTAATCTTTTTCATTCCATTTGAATAAATTATCAATTATTTTACAGTATAGGGTTTACTAAATTTAAATATATTATTTTGAAAAAGAATTTACTTCTAACTGCAATTATAATGATAGTTGCATCATTTCTTTTTACAAATTTATTTGCACAAAAGAATAATGTCTCTTCAGACCAGGAAAAGTATTCTAAGGTAAGAATCTCTTTAAAGTCTGAAGCCGACGCAAGAAAACTTACTGCCGTTGATTTACATCTTGAAGGCGGTATTTCCAAACCCGGTGAGTACTTTGAAACCTGGTTATCTGAAACAGAAATAGCATTGTTAAACAAATCCGGTGTTGCTTACACTGTTGAAATAGCCGACTGGATGCAGTACTATAACAGCATTCCGGCTATGAGCCCTGCTCAGGTTCAGGAAGCATTAAGAAAATCCGAACAGGATTTTGCTATTAGCCATTCAATCTACGGTACTATGGGCGGACACTTAAAATGGGAAGAAGCCATTGCTAAGCTGGATTCGCTTACACTTCAGTATCCTACACTGGTTTCAGCTAAATGGTCTATTGGTAATAGCTATGAAAGCAGAGCAACATGGACCGTAAGGGTTACTAAGAATCCTGCAACTCCTACAGGCAGACCGGAAATATGGTTAAACGGTGTCACTCACGCACGTGAACCTCTTGGAATGTCTAACATTCTTTATTTTATTTACTGGCTGGTTGAAAATTATAACATAGATCCGATAGCTACATATATTCTTAATAACCGTGAAATATATTTCACTCCGTTTATTAATCCAGACGGTTACTATTATAATCAGACAACTAATCCAAACGGCGGTGGTCAGTGGAGAAAAAACCGCAGACCGCAGACTGGTGCTACAGGTGTTGACATTAACAGAAACTTCGGAACTTATAACTTCTGGAATTCAACTAACGGCGGTTCTTCAACATCCCCGTCATCAGATACTTACAGAGGAACAGATCCGTTCTCTGAACCCGAAACTCAGAATTTCAAGAATTTCTATAACTCAAGGAATTTTACAGTAAATCTTGATTATCATACTTATGGTAACTATCTGATAAAACCTTATGCATGGTGCGATCCTACACCTACACCAGACGATAATGTATTCAATGAATATGGTAATGATATAGTTGCAGAAAATCATTTCCTTTTCGGTACACCATTTCAGACTGTCGCTTACTACGTAAGAGGCGGTGATATTGACTGGTGTTACAGCAGTGATTCTACAGGACATCCTCACAGGTTTGGAATGACACCTGAAGTTGGTACAACAGGTTTCTGGCCTACACAGGCTGAAATTCTTCCTTTAGCACAGTCTTGTCTTGAAATGAATAAGTATATGTGCCTTGTTGCAGGTGATTATGTCGGATTAAGAAGTGCCACTCTGAATAAAACAGGATATCTTCAGGGAGAAACAGGTAATCTGAAAGTTGTTTTCAGAAATAAAGGTAGAGTTGCTGCTTCAAACGTAAAAGTAGAACTTACACCTCTTTCTGGTTATTTAAACGTACCTACACAGATTTATACAAAGCCGTCACTTGGTGTCTTTGTCTCTGACAGTACTACGTTTAATTTCACAATCGGTGCAACTGCTCCTAACAATTCTGTAATCTATGCAAGACTTCGTTTAAGACAGAATGATACTGTAACAATGTACGATAAAAACGTAAGCATCTTCGTAGGTACTGGTTACACAATTTTAAGGGACAGTGCGGAAAACGGAACTACTAATTTCCCGACTATGACAAACTGGTCTATAGTTACAAATAAATATTTATCACCGACACATTCATTCAAAGGTGCTTGTACAAACAGCGGTGTAAATCAGATGATATCCGTTCCTTTAAACGTTTCTTCTTATCCTGCTGTTTATCTTAGCTGGTATCAGAAGTTTGCGCTTGAAACCGGATACGATTATGGATTTGTAGATGTTTCGAGCAATAACGGAACTACATGGTCAAGGATTGCAACGTATAACGGACTTGATTCTTCAACCTGGAAACTGCAGAGCTTTAATATTTCTGCTTATGCAGGTGGTTCAACGAATATGCTTATCAGGTTCAGGGATTCCTGTGACACAAATTTAAACTGGGATGGCTGGTATGTTGATAACATTAACGTAACTGCATATCAGGTTGCACCTACAAGTGCAGGTAATACAGGTGCTTTGGTTCCGGCTAAGTATGAATTAAGTCAGAACTATCCAAATCCATTTAATCCTACAACGAAAATTAACTTTGCATTACCAAAAGACGGTTTGGTTAAGATTACAATATTTGATTTACTCGGTCGGGAAGTCCGAACGCTTGTGAATGAGAATAAGACTGCGGGATATTACTCTGTTGATTTCAGCAGTGATAATTTATCCAGTGGTTTCTATTTCTATAAGATGGAAAGTGCATCATTCGTAGAAACAAAGAAAATGATGCTTGTAAAATAATAACAGGTTTATTCTTACACATAAAGGGTTATCTCAGAAAGATAACCCTTTTTTATTTCCAGTAAGTTGCTACACTACTATTTATCTTTTTTCTCTTGAATGAATATCATAGTTTTATATCATGAACAAAACCCGTGATATTAATATTAAGAAGTTTTCAGTCCTTAAACCAAAGAATATTATTATTATATCCGCAGTAGTTGTAGTGATAATAATCGCCTCTACTATTTACGAATACAATTCCAATAAAAACGAGATATATCACCTGCTTGGCGAGTACGCAAGTTCTATGCTTCACGTTGTTTCCAAGAGCAGTGAGAATTCAATTGTATCAGACAGTGAGATGGAAAACCTTCTTGCACAGCATCTTCTTGGAGTGGCGAGAAATGTAGCACGGCTTGATAGTTATAACCTTCTGAGTAACGATGTGCTTGCTAAAGTATCCGATGAGAATGAAGTTTTCAGGATAAACGTATTCAACAGCAGCAAGGAAAGGGTATACAGTAATGCAGCTTCAGAACCCGGACATCAGGGACAGAAAGGAAAGTATTCGCCTGAAAGTTACCTATCGCCATTGTACGAAGGGAAGGAAAATGAAATCGTTATAGGCTTAAAGGAAGCGCGGCTGGAAAAGGGGTCGAGGTTTGCTGTTGCTGTAAGACGGGCAAACGGCAATGGAGTTATTGTAGTAAATCTCGATGCTGAATCCTATTTGAATTTTAAGAATAAGATTGGGTTTGGTAAACTTATTCTTGATATGGGTCAGGGTACAGGGATTGTATACGTTGCACTTCAGAATGAGAAAGAGTTTCTGGCAGCGAATAAGAACGTGAATGAATTATCCGCAATTAAAGATGATCCAGAACTGAAGAAACTGTTTGAGGGCGGCGAGAGTATTTCAAGGGTTGTAAGATTTCAGGGAACCAATGTGTTTGAATCTGTAAGTCTGTTCAGAATTGATAATGAAAAGATAGGTCTGTTCAGAGTGGGTCTTTCTATGGATGAACTGTCGTCCGTTGAATCGAGGATGCTTGCCAGGACTCTCATTGTTTCAATGCTCGTAATATTGATTACAGTAACGGTATTATCGGTTGTGATTTCGAATCAGAACTATAATCTTGTGGAGAATGAATTTAAACGCATAAAGACTTTTACAGGCAACATACTTGAGAACCTTTCACTTGCTCTGATAACAATCGACTCCGACGGAAACATCAGAATCTTCAATAAAGCGGCATATGAAATGTTTGGAATTCCTTATGAAAGTGCAGCGGGGAAGAATATATCAGCATTAAGTCCCGTTTCCGGCACAATACTGGAAATCTTAAGCACAAAAAAACAGGTCAGGAATTACGAAGTTGAACAGGAAATATCGGGTATCAGGAAATCACTTATGCTGAATTCAACCGATGTTTATAGTGAGGATAAAAAGCTTGATACTTATTCAATCGTAATTGAAGACATTACTGAAATCAGAAAGATAGAGAAGCAGTTAAACCAGAATGAAAAGTTCTTCGCAATGGGTGAACTTGCATCCGGTGTGGCACACGAAATAAGAAATCCGCTTAACACAATAAGTATGATATCCCAGAGGCTTGAAAGGGAATACAGAAAAGTTGTTGATTCAGATGATTTCAATACACTTGCAGAAGTACTTCATTCTGAATCTTTAAGGGTTAACGGAATAATTGAACAGTTTCTTCGTTTTGCAAAGCCTGCTAATCTTGTACTTCAGAAAATCAAAGTAACAGAATTCTTTGAAGAGCTTTTAAAGATAGTTAACATTCAGGCTGAAGCAAAACAGATTGAAATTAATATAAGCATTGAAAGAGATGAAGAGATAAATATAGATTATATGCAGATGAAGCAGGTGTTTATTAACCTGTTCAGAAATTCATTCGATGCAACTTCTCCGGGCGGTAAAATAAACTTCTTGTACAGAAAACAGGAAGGTAAATCCGTTTTTGAGCTTACTGATACAGGATGCGGAATTACGAAGGAAAACCTGAAAAAGATATTTAATATATATTTCACTACCAAATCAGACGGTACAGGTATGGGCCTTAGTATTGTCAGGCAGATTATTCTTCAGCATAACGGAAATATTGAAGTTGAGAGTGAAATAAACATAGGGACAAAAATAATAATAACATTACCATGATTATGGATGTAACAATTTTAGTTGTAGACGACGAAAAGTCACAAAGGCTTATACTGAGCGGGGATTTGAAAAGCAGAGGGTTTAAAGTGTATGAGTCTGATTCTGTTGACAATGCATTGAATATTGTGATGAAGAACAGAGTTGATATTATATTATCCGATTTGAAAATGCCTGGTGCTTCGGGTATAGACCTTGTAAACAAGCTGAAACAGATAAATCCCGAAATATCAGTTGTAATAATGACTGCCTATGCTTCTGTAGAAACTGCCGTCCTTGCACTGAAACAGGGAGCTTATGATTTTATTACAAAACCATATAATCTGGACGAAATTGAACTCGTAATAAAAAGGATAGTTGAAAAGAATAATTTAGTATCAGAAAACAGAATACTGAAGGAGCAGCTTGAATCTGTTAATAAACTTGAAGGTATAGTTACATCCTCTTTAAAGATGCAGAAGATTCTTGACGTTGTGGGCAGGGTTGCCTCTTCAAAAGCTTCTGTTCTTATAATGGGTGAAAGCGGTACAGGGAAAGAAGTACTTGCAAGAGCGATGCATTTTGCAAGCAGGAGAAGTGATAAGATGTTTGTTCCGGTCAACTGTGCTGCTTTAAATGAGAACCTACTTGAGAGCGAATTGTTCGGTCACGAAAAGGGTTCTTTTACTGGTGCAGAACGTCAGCATAAAGGAAGGTTTGAAATTGCTGATGAGGGTACTATATTTCTGGATGAAATCGGCGACCTGCCACTGCACATACAGGTGAAACTCCTTCGTGTATTGCAGGAAGAACAGTTTGAAAGAGTAGGCGGCAGTTCTACAATTAATGTTAACGTAAGAGTTATTGCAGCAACGAATAAAAACATTGAAGAGCTTATCAAAGAAGGAAAGTTCAGGGAAGATTTGTACTACAGACTGAATGTCGTGAATATTAATCTTCCGCCTTTAAGAGATAGAAAAGAAGATATTCCTCTTCTTATATCAACATTCATAAATAAATACAAAAGTGATTCCGGCAAACCTGATGTTGATTTCTCAAAAGAAGCTCTGGATATTTTAATGAAATACAATTATCCCGGAAACATCAGAGAGCTTGAAAACATAGTTCATCATTCTATAGTCCTCTCAAGAAATAATATAATAACCACGGACGACCTGCCATTGGGAATCAGAAATCCACGAAGCGAAAAGGATATCAACTCTTGTTTTGATGAAGGTATTTCGCTACCCGAAAAAGTGGAATGTCTGGAGAAAAATATGGTTAATGATGCTTTGCATCGCACAGGCGGAAATCAGTCAGCAGCGGCTAAAATTCTTGGAATATCCGAAAGAAATTTAAGATATCGTCTTGAAAAATGGGGATTCAAGAATAAAGATCAGGCATAGTAATTGCTGATATATTTTCGTGAGATTTATTCTTAGAAATATAATAATATTATTTGCCGTAGTTTTCATTGTTTCCTGTGCAAAACAGGAAAATAAGGAAAGTATTACATCAAAAGAAATTCAGCAGAATTCAGAAAGGGATTCTGCGGCAAATACCTGCACTAAATGCTTAAATAAACATAATATTAGTAATCCTGACTATGTACCGCCATGCGATGGTGGAATAAACGGAAAATGGTGCAATAACCGTCATAAGTTCTTAACGAACGACAGTAATTGTTATTTCAGGAGGGGAAATCAAAAGAAATAGATGTTCGTCAGAATTGTTAAACCGAACTCAATATCGTCATAATTGTCGAAACATTATATAATTTAATTAAACTAAACGGAGGTTAAAATTTTTATGAAAAAGTTATTAGTTCTTTTGTTTGTAAATCTTATGTTCGTTACTGCCGGTTTAATGGCACAGGGTACAATTGATTCTACAGAAATCACTTCAAAGGTTCCTGAGTTAACTCAGTTTCACGATATTATATACGTAATCTGGCACGAAGCATATCCAGCTAAAGACATTGCCGGATTAAAAGGAATGGTTGAGAAGATTAAAGCTGATATGGATAAAATAAACAATGCACAGCTTCCGGGAATACTGAAAGACAAAGAAGCAAAATGGAAAGACGGGCTAAAGGTCCTTAATGCTTCTGCGGAGAGTTATTATGCTGCTGCAAAAGGAAACGACGATCAGGCAATGCTTGATGCGGCAGAGAAACTTCACGCAGATTATGAATTTATGGTAAGAATTTTAAGACCTGTCAGCAAAGAAGTGGATGAATACCACAAAGACCTGTATGTTATATTCCATAAATATTATCCTGTTAAAGATTATAAGTCTATTGAGCCGATGATGGACGTAATGATAGCAAAAGCAGAAGCCTGCCTTAACGCAAAATTGCCAAAGAGACTTGAATCAAAAACTGAAGAATTCCAGAAGACAGTTAAAGAACTTGTTGAAAAGACAACAGCTCTGAAAACAGCACTTAAAACCAACGATGGTGCAGCTATTGATAAAGCAGTTGACGTAATGCATTCGAAGTACCAGGACGTTGAAAAGATATTTGAATAAACTGTAGTAAATATTACTGATTTCTTAAACCCCTTCTTTGATTTAAAAGAGAAGGGGTTTTGTTTTTACAGGCATAGCGTAAAAGCCTTTTCTGAAGTGCCTTCCCAAGTACCCGTTTTTATAACTTGAAAATCAGGTATACTATGATTAATTTGATAAATGAGTCATAATTCATAATTAAACAAACTTATGAGAAAAAAAGAAGGTAACAAAGAAGTTGATATATTATCTGCGGCAATCAAAGTGTTTGCTGAATGCGGATTCTTCGATGCTAAGATAGCAAAGATTGCAGAACTTGCGAATGTTTCGATAGGAAGCATTTATGTTTATTACGAAAATAAAGATGATATACTCTTCAAGATATTTGAACAGATCTGGGGTGGTTTATACCACAATCTTGAAAGTCTTGTAGGAAGAAAAGATTTAACGATGGTAGATAAATATGATGCTATGATAGATATGATTTTTGATACTTTTACTGAGAATTCTGCGACGGCAATAGTTATTGCACACGAACAGCAGAGAATACTTATGAGGACGCCTGAGAAATTCACGCCTTATTATGAGCAGTTTGTGGGTCTTGGAGAAAGGATTGTAAGAGAAGGAATAAAGAAAGGTATCTTTAATCCGAATATTAATGTAAATATATTCAGACACTTCCTGCTTGGAGCATTCAGGGATTTGATTAATTCCTGGGCTGTATCTCCGAAGGATTTCCCATTGAACACAATGAGGCAGAACGTAAAGTTTCTGTCAAAATACGGTTTATTGAATCATAAATAAATTAAACAAAAATGAAAAATGTGATAAGTGTATTGCTGATCACATTCCTGAGCTGTATAAGCTATGTTCATGCACAACCCATAACTTTAAAGCAGGCTATTGATGCAGCAATTACCAATAATGATAAAATAAAGCAATATTCAGAAAAAGTTGAGCAAAAGAAAAAAGCGGTAACAGAAACAAAAGGCAATTATCTCCCCAATATCAATCTTAATGGCGGATTTCATCATATGGATGAAAACCTCACAATGGACCTTGAGCCAATAAGGCAAGCAATGATTAAAATTCAGGCCGGTAATCAGGTTGAGTTCGCCAATGTTTATAATATTCTACAAGGTGGTTCAGGACTCACTCCTCAGCAAAGAGCAGCATTATATTCAAGCTATTCGAATAATCTTGGTAAACAGATTCCGCTATTCGTTGAGACTATTAAAAAACAGGATTACTGGGCAACAACAATAACGGGAATGCAGCCACTCTTCATGGGTGGGAAGATTTTATACGCAAACCGTATTGCAGAGAAGGAAAAAGAGGTAGCAGAAGCCGAACTTGAGAAGACGAAGAACGAAGTGACTTCCGAAGTTATTTCGAATTACCTGAACGTAGTACTTATGCAGAATGTAATTACTGTGAGAAAGAATGTTTATTCAGGAATGCTCCAGCACAGGAACGATGCAAAAAGAATATATGAAGAAGGTATGGTAGCAAAAAATCAGTATCTTCGTTCGGAAGTTGCGCTGGCAGATGCGGAAAGAAACCTTTCAGATGATAAGAACAAATTAAACCTGGCATTTCTTGCTTTAAAAAACACAATGGGATTAAGTACATCTGCAGTTCTTGAAATATCCGATGATTTAGTTTATAAAACAATATCCGATACACTTAAGAAATTCAAAGAAGATGCTTACATTTCACAACCGATATTCAAAATCATTCAGCTGAAGAAAGATCAAATATCCTATAAGTTTAAGATTGAGCGTTCAGAATTTCTTCCTAAGATATATTTCTTCGGAAAATATGAATTGATGGATAAATACCTTTCTATACTTGAGCCAAAATGGGTTGTCGGAATACAGGGGAGTATAAACCTGTTTAACGGATTTAAAGACCATAATAAACTTCAGGAAACGAAGCATCAGAGTAAAGAAATCGAATATCTTGAATCAGATACTAAGAACAAGATAGACTTACTACTTGAGAAGAATTATAATGACTTGCTAAATTCCAGAAACAGGTATGAGAAACTTGAAGCTAACATAAACCTGGCTGAAGAGAATCTGCGTCTTACTTCCGGCAGATTTCAGACAGGAATGAGCACCTCTCTCGATGTAATCGATGCACAGCTTGTTCTGGAAAAAAATCTTATTGAAAGAAAGATTTCATTGTTTGAGTATTACAAATCAATAAATGAAATCTATCTGACAACAGGTAACCCAAAAGAATTTTTAAAAGTTTGGAATAAATAAATGTAATATGAATAAGTTTAAAAAGATATTAATAGTAACAGTCCCTGTAATAATAATACTCATATCAGTGGGAGTGCTGATGAGCCGTTCAAATAAATCAGAAGATTTATATCTTACCGGCATTGTAGAAGCAACTCATGTGGATGTGTCGTCCAAGGTACCCGGCAGAATAGACAGTGTTATGGTGAAAGAAGGTGACCCGGTTTTTAAAGGGCAGATAGTTGCCACAATAACGAGCAAGGAAATGGATGCGAAGCTTGAACAGGTAAAATCAGTTATGGAAATGGCATACCAGAAATTACAGATTGCAGTTAACGGAGCACGTCCTGAAGAAAAGGAAATGGCGGAAAGGCTTTATCTGCAGGCAGAACACCAGTATGATCTGGCTAATAATACATACAGAAGAATATTGAATTTATACAGGGATAGTTTGATATCCACACAGGAAAAAGAACAGGCTGAATTTCAGTATAAAGCTGCAAAAGAGCAGATGGAAACAGCAAGGGCAAAGTATGAGCTTGTTAAAAAAGGTGCGCGAAATGAAGAAGTGTTAATGGCTGATGCAGGATACAGGCAGGCAGAAAATACTTTCAGAGAAGTACTTGCATACAAAGAAGAACTTACTATTGTAAGCCCTTTAGCAGGCGAGATAAGCAAGCGGATAGTTGACCCGGGAGAGATATTGTCTGCCGGCTATCCGGTATTTACCGTAACAGATTTGAATGATATATGGGTAGTACTTCAGGTTAGGGAAAACCAGATGGCAAAGATAAAGAAAGATGCAATATTTAAAGCTTTAATTCCTGCTTTGGGAAATGTGGAATATGAATTTTACGTATCATACATTTCTGCAGTCGGAGATTATGCGACCTGGAAACCTACAAATCAAAAGGGTGAATACGACCTTAAGACATTCGAAGTAAGGTTCAGACCTAAGGCAACACTTCAGGGATTAAGACCCGGAATGACAGTTAATATCAGGATGAATTAGTTTAAGATGAATGCGATAATAAAAGTTGCAAAGAGGGAAATTGAAAGAATAGCAAGTTCCAAGATTTACTTATTTCTGTTATTTATACTTCCTGTAACACTTTTTGTATTTCTTGCTTATATATTTATGACAGGTGTTGTCAGGGATATTCCCGTTGCAGTTTGCAATTTAGATAACAGCGAACTATCGAGGACGTTTATTAATATGATAGAAACAACAGGCTCGATGAAAATAGTAAAGTATACGGAAAGTGAAACTTCACTGAAGAATGAATTTCTAAACGGCAATATATACGCAGGGTTTTATATACCCTCTGGTTTTGAAACAGATATAAAGTCCGGTAAAAGTTCATCAGTTGTTGTGTATAACAACACAACTAACCTTATTACGGGTAATACAATATTGAAAGATGCAGCAACATTCATAAAAACATTTTCTGCGGGTGTTCTGCTTAAGAAAATACGCTCTAAAGGGATAGTTGAAGAACAGGCAATGAACATTGTAAATCCTGTAAAGATTGATTCCAGGCCGTTGTACAATCCGAATTATAATTATCTGAACTATCTTGTGCCCGGATTAATTCCTGTAATGTTGCAGATGATAATAATGTTACTTTCAGCTATTCTAATCAGTTCAGAATTTTCAGGCAATTCACTTATATCATTATTTGAAGCCGGAGAAAATAAAGTTTACGCAATAATTATTGGGAAGTCAATTCCTCATCTTATTGTATATATTTCATCAGTATTTCTTGTACTCGGAATATTATATCCATTCTTTAAGATTGAAATATCAGGTTCTGTTGTTACTTTATTTCTTTTCTTCGTGCTCTTTATTTCTGCCTGCTTCTTCTATGGTCTTATGATATCCTGTTTTTCAAAGAACTATTTACAGACTACTGAAATATCACTCTTTTTAAACACACCTGCTTTTATATTCAGTGGTTTCATATTTCCTTTGTGGGCAATGCCTGCACCTCATACATGGTTTGCTCAACTAATGCCGTTTACTCATTTTATAGACGGATATCTGAAACTTGGAGTTATGGGAGCAGCTGTTTCATCTGCTATGCCTCAAATACTGAGGTTGTCGGTTTTTGTCGTAATCCCAATTTTAGTAATTTATGTCTTTCTGTTGATTCATAAGAAGAAGATTTTATCGAACACAGAAAGAGAATACGTAATCGATAGAGGGGAAGCGGCTGATGTATAGAGATTTTATTAACACAATTAAAAGAGAAATAAATATAATATCTAAAGACAGGAACATCTTTACAGTAGTTATTCTCGTTCCTGTATTTTATGCATTGATGTATGGTTCTCTTTACTGGAATAAAGGTGAAGAAAAACTTCCTGTAGCAGTGGTTGATATGGACAGGTCGGAATTTTCTGCAGGGTTTATAAAAGCGCTGAATAATCATCAATTAATAAATGTAGTTGCTGTTTCAGGAGATTTATCAGAAGCCAGACAGAAAATGGAAAGGATGGATATACAGGGATTTGTTTATATACCTACAGACGCGGGAAAATTACTCGAGTCAAAGAAAAGTATTACAATTACTTCATATTTGAATACTACAAGACTTCTTGTCTCAAACGACATAAATAAAGCCGTAAATGAAGTTGCAGGATACTACGCAAACGAAAACCGCAGTATTTATCTTAAGAGTACAGGATATAACTCAAAAGAGGCAGAAACACTTACTGAGCCTGTAAAGGCAGACATACGGGCAATGTTTAACAGGATGGAGACATACGGAGATTATCTTATTCCAGGTATATTAGTCTTAATTCTGCACCAGACATTATTACTTGGATTGTCGGAAAATATAGCTCGTGAAAGGCAGAATAATTCAATAGATGAGTTTAAAAATGTATCCGGAAATAACACATTGGTTGCATTACTAGGAAAGACAGCTTTCTACTTTCTTATGTATTTTTCATATTCATTACTTTTCTTTACACTTGCATTCTCAATCTTCAGGATTAATCTTTCGGGCAGTCTTTTTCTGCTCCTTTCCTTAACTTCCGTGTTTATAATTTCAGCAATACTTCTTTCTGTACTGTTGTCATCATTCTTCAAAAGAAAGTTCGTAGCAATCATCATAATGGCATTTACTTCGTATCCTTTGTTTTTTATATCAGGATATGTATTCCCGTCTTATGCATTACCTGTTCCCTTGCAATACTTTGCAAGTATGTTTACCGTTAGCCCGTATCTGAAAGCATACATAAGGATAACACAGCTTGGAGCGGGATTTGAGAATATTAAGGGAGAAATAATACACATTTGCATCATCACTTCTTTACTGTTCCTTCTTACTGTATTACGTCTGAAGTACTTATTTAAGAAATCTGATAAACTACATTCTCCATAGGTACTGCAGTTTCATGAAGTACTGTCTGTCGGTAAGTACTTTTTTGTAAATATCGTTCTGAGTAGTGACAACGTCGTTATAGTCGTAAGTAGAGCCGATGTAGAAAATAGTGAACGGATTCAGCTTATAACTTATAAGCGGGGAGAAATTGAAACTGCCGGAAAAAGTGTCATACTGGAAAATTATTCTTGCAGAAAGGCTTTTAGTCACCTGTATATTAGTTTTATTCCTGAATATATAACCTGCAAAAATTTTCTCTCCTGCATATTCCTTAAGTAATTCATAATAGTTATAAGTATTTTCAAGTGTAATTCTGTCGACAGGTTTTATAGTTCCCCATACTTCATAATCGTTCACATATCCGATGTATGGGTCATCATTTCTGACGATTGATTTACCAGTAGCTATATAGAAACCACCCTGCAGCCAGCTTAACGATTGTAAATTCATATTGATTGAGACTCTTCTTACGTCCTGAAGAAACTTTCCCTTGAATGACTCGTTGTTAAAAAGGAAGTAACTTAATGTTGTATTTATCTGCATCGGGAATCTGAAGAAGAGTTGTGCCTGAGCAAACTGCTCGCGAATCTTACCGTCATAATCGTATCTTAAGAAACCGAATAGGGAAGGTTCTATTCTTTTGATTACTTTGCCTTCGGGATACAAGGTATAACCCTGCCATGTCTGTACAGTTCTGAAGTCATTATTGGAATTAAATCCGTTATCGCGTCTTGCAACGGGTGAAGCATCGTTGTATGATAAATTGAAATTCCAGTGCCGGGCACTCCTGTTAAGAGAAAGATAATTGGAGAAACCTGCGAAGTACTCGCCGTCGAGAGCGGCAGTGTATTTCCCGTTGTCGAACGTACCGGGATTATAGTAATCCGGATAGTTTATTTCGCGGGAAAATAATCTGAGAGACTGGAAATTCACATTATAATTTTCCAGGAACCTTAAATTACCGTCGAATCCGAAGACTCTGTTGTATCCATCAACGTCGAAAGCTTTCTTAGTATCTTTATTCACTTCTCTGTCTGTAAGAATCAAACCGATGTAAGAATCATTTTTGTCTATTGCCTGTTTAAGTCTTATAATATTTGATGTAGAGGTTCTGTCTGTAGCAATAAAATCGCTGTATTCCTGAAACGGAATAATGAACGGGGATTTCTGGTCGTAAGCAACTGTATAACCGACATCCGTACGTCCAATTTTTCCTGTCAGTTTGAACGCAAACAGCGGATTATTAATTGAGCGAGTGTAAACAACATTCATCGGTGATTTGAAAATATCATTACCTTCTATGAAGAATGGTCTTTTCTCCGGATAGAATAGTGCAAAAGTATTATTAACATCGACCTGTGCGGCATCTGATTCTACCTGCGAGAAGTCCGGGTTAATTGCAAGGTCCGAAGTAAGGTTTGAAGTAATACCGTACTTAACGTTGACACCGAATTGACCTTTTACTTTATCATTATTGAAATCGGAATCTGCATTACCGAAATCTGAAATCTTTCCGCTTTGCGAACCGAGAGCATATGGAAGTACTTCAAGATTCTTTCCTCCCTTAATATCCTTTATACCATACATAACAGGTGCGTGCGAATACAAAGTAGGGTCGTCTCTGGAAATAGGGTCCCAGCAAATCTGTTCGCGGTTCTTTCTCGGATGGTTTCTGATCAGATGAAAATTCCAGACCTGCTCGCTTCTATTAGGAAACCTTATACTTTTGAAAGGGATTACCATTTCGCAGGTCCACATATTGTCGTGAATTTTAGCAGCAGAATGCCAGATAGCATCGTAAGTTTCATCTTCATTGCCGGGTGCATTCCACATCAGGTCTGCCTGGATGCCATAAGGGTTAACAATCAGTTCGTAAGCCTGTTTCTTTTCGTTGTAAGTATCAAAGAAGAAACCAGCCCAGTCGTCGCTGAAGATTAAATCTCTTGATGTGAATGTTTTGCGAATACTTTTAATATCGTTTTCATAACATTTATAACCTATATAAATATTTTCGTCATCGTAGAAAATGAATGCCTCTGTGTTGACAGAAGGTTTTGTGTTGTCACCAGGGTCTACTTCGGAAAAGTTATCAAACCTTTTTGCCTTAAGCCAGGCAGATTCTTTTAAATCACCGTCTATATCAATTTCAGCATTATTAACTCTTGGAACTGTAACGCTTTTATCTTTATTAGGGACAAATCCTGAATTGTTTTGTGATGAGACTGTTGTGTCTTTAGGTATATTAACTTTGACCGAGTCCGATGAGCTTTGCGCAACAGCGGTACCAAATACCGAAGCGAAGAATATTATTGTAATTATAATTTTATAATGCAACATCCCTAATTTGATTTAAAAAGAATCTTAGTACTATTAACGCACTAAAAAGAGAAAGGTTTCAAATCATTTCAATTAAAAAGAGATAAAGGATTATTCTTTACCCGTAAGCTTTTCTGCTCTGTCTGCGAGTTTCAGTTTTTCAATAATCTCATTCAAATCACCTTCCATCACTTCGCTAAGGTTATACAGTGTCAGACCAATTCTGTGGTCAGTAAGTCTGTTCTGCGGGAAATTATAAGTTCTTATTTTCTCGCTCCTATCGCCGGTTTTCACCATTTCTTTTCTCTGCGAGCTAGTTTCCTTTTCCCGCTTCTCGAGTTCAAGTTCGTATAGACGGGAACGGAGGACTTTCATTGCCTTTAGCTTATTTTTCAGCTGGGAACGCTCGTCCTGACAGATAACAACAAGTCCGGTAGGATGGTGTGTGATACGGATTGCAGTCTCAACTTTGTTGACGTTCTGACCTCCAGCACCACCTGAACGGAAAACATCTATCTTAAGGTCGTTCTCATTAATTTCCACATCAACATCTTCGGCTTCCGGAAGGACTGCAACGGATGCTGCAGAAGTATGAACTCTTCCGTTTGCTTCAGTTTTAGGAACACGCTGAACTCTGTGAACTCCGCTTTCGAACTTCAGTTCGCCGTATGCACCTTTGGATATAACGTTAATAACTGCTTCTTTCAGTCCGCCCGGAATAGAAGATTCACTATAAACCATAATCTCAGTTTTCCATCGTTTCACTTCGAAGTATCTGTTGTACATTCTGTAAAGTTCTGCAGCAAACAGAGAAGCTTCATCTCCGCCTGTTCCTGCTCTAATTTCAAGGATAGCGTTTTTTTCGTCGTTAGGGTCTTTAGGTATAAGGAATTCTTTTATCACGTTTTCAGAAGCTTCCAGTTCAATTGCAAGCCTGTCAACCTCTTCTTTTGCCATTTCTTTAAGTTCTGCATCGCCGGAATTATACATCAGTTCCTTGTTATCTTCATATTCTTTTTTCAGTTTCAGATGAGCCTCGTATGCATTCACAACGTCCGTTAAATCAGAATATTCTTTAGAGAGTTTCCTGAATTCATTCTGGTCTCTAACGGTTTCTTCTCTGGAGAGCAGTTCCGATATTTCGTTATATCTTTGTTTAACGCGTTCTAATTTTTCTAACATATTGTTTTAAATAAAAAACTTAGTCCGTTAAGATTCCGCAGACTAAGTCCGAATGAATGAAAATACTAATAATAAAATATTTATTTCAGTTATTAATGAATCTCTAAAAGAACATAACATTGAAGCAGAACTGAAGTCCGCCCACATTGCTAATATTCTTGTTAAGTATGCTGCTTACTTCATTTCCAAGAACAGGAATGTAATAATATTCGAGTCCGATGCTCATACCTAAACTTTTTGATTCATAGTATTCAATACCAATGCCGCCAAACGGACCAAGACCGAAGCTTGTCTGAGCATATCCGAATGCACCGAAGAAACCTCTTTGATAAGGAGTCGTAAGAATCAATGTAGGAGCCACACCTGCTTTAATGTAAGGTTTGAAGTTTCCTTCTATGTCGTCGAAAAATATATTGTATTTGATGCCGATGCTGAGAGTGGAAGCGAAGACTCTGTTAATTTTATCACGAACGTATGAGTTGCCATAGTAATCGTAGTATTCTACTTCGTTTGGGTCTGACACGCCTGAAACAGAAAGCTTGAGAAGCGCTGAAGTAAGTCTGCCTGTTTTCTTTGTATAAGTTCCATAAAGTCCAAAACCATTATCTGCATACAAAATCCCTACAGCCCAGCTTTTATTACCGGTTTTAATTTCAGTATTATTGTCATTATTCTGTGCAGACACAAATTCATTAAGCGAAATAATAAGAATCAGTGCTATAAAAAGAGTTCTAACCATTTTAAATTGTTTTAAGTAACATATTTGATTAATTTTTAATAATAAAGTTAATTAATCTTTATAAATATTGACAGAAAAACGATTAAATAAGTTCAGGGAAGTGATTTCCAGGAGGCAGAAATATCTTACGGTCGTACTGGAAAACCTGCATGATGCGCATAACGTAAGTGCGATACTGCGAACGGCAGAATCAGTTGGTATAGACAAAGTTTATCTGATATACAACGGCGAGGAAAAGTTTCCGCGTATAAGTAAGGTATCGTCTGCGAGTGCGAAGAAATGGGTAGAGCTGGTAAAGTATAATTCAGTCAGGGATTGTTTCAGGGATTTAAAAAAACAAAAGTATAAAATCTATTCCACACACATGGAAGAGGATAAAAAGAATGCATCGCTTTATGAGCTTGACCTGACAAAGAAAGTGGCGCTCGTATTCGGCAATGAACACCGCGGAGTTTCAGATGAAGCAAAACAAATGTCTGATTCTAATTTTCTTATACCGATGGTAGGCCTTGTGCAGTCGCTTAATGTATCTGTATCTGTTGCAGTCTGCATATACGAGGCTATGCGCCAGCGGCTGAACGCTGGAATGTACGGAAAGCCGGCATACACAAAGAAAGAACTGGAGGATAAATTAACCCAATATTTGAATAGATAAAATTTTAAAGAAATACTATCTTTTAATAAATTACTTAATGACAACTTATTATGATTCCTAAATACTTATACAAGGAACTTGGATTTAAGAAAACGAATAACTTTATTCTTATTTCCGGACCCTGCGTAGTTGAAAGCAAGAGCGTGGTATTCAGGACTTGTGAAAAGTTAAAAACAATTACTGACAGACTTAACATCCCATTTATTTTCAAGGCATCATACACGAAAGCAAACCGTACGGCAGGAAGTTCGTTCCGCGGAATTGGTTTTGATAAAGCTGTTGCGATAATGGAAGATGCGAGGAGGGAATTCGGTGTACCGATATTAACGGACGTACATTCAAAGCTCGATGCCGAAATCATCGGAGACATATTCGATGTGCTTCAGATACCTGCTTTTCTTTGCAGACAGACTGACCTTCTTGAAGCTGCAGGGAATACGGGGAAGATAGTTAACATAAAGAAAGGACAGTTTCTTGCTCCACAGGATATGGTATATCAGGCAAAGAAAGTGGAAGCAACGGGAAATAAGAAAATTTTCCTGACTGAAAGGGGCACGACATTTGGATATCAGAATCTTGTGGTTGACTTCAGAGGATTTCCGATAATGAAGAAGTTTGGTTATCCGGTGATATTCGATGCAACGCATTCGGTGCAGATGCCGTCGCGTGAAAACGGAGTCAGCGGCGGGAACCCTGAGTTTATAGAGCCTCTTGCGAGTGCGGCGGCGGGAATAGGTGTGGACGGGTTTTTCTTTGAGACTCATCCGAATCCGGAAAAAGCACTTAGTGACGGTTCGAATATGATAAAACTTGACCGAATGGAAAAGATGCTAAAGAAACTTCTATCAATAACTAAAATAATAAATAAATAATAATGAATATGGATAAAAACAAACCGGTTAATGAAAAAGTCAGAAGAATTACTAAAGTAGCTAAAGAAAATGTGAAAAAAATACAACAGGGAGCAAATAAAAAGTACGTTGAACTTATCGGACCTAAATTTGTTCTCATTTCAGAAAGGATAGAGCAGATAAAGAATCACTGATTAAGTGTAATTATACTGAATTCAGTTAAAATGCTTAATTTTCTACTGATTTTATGTATTTTTATGCCATTTCCAAGTATTTTAGTTAAGAATTTGCTCATATTCCTGAAGTTTTAACTTACTTTTGGTAAGTAGTTCGAAGATATCTTTAGATACATCTAAAGTCCAAGTAAAGTCCAGTCAAAGTCCATTTAATACGCATTTTTAACGCATCAGACACGCATTTCATACGGGTTAGAGACGCATCAGAGGAATATTCAAAGCTATAAGCCTGAGGAAAAGTATGTAATTAAAAGTAAAGCGGATTCCTTTCTAGGAGAATTCTATAAATCAATCATGGAGTGAGAACGACGGAGTTTTTTATAGAATGAGATATATTTTCCGGTACTGCGTATTACAGGGAATATTAAGAATAATAAATTTATTTTTGCAATTGTTGCTTAAGGGTGAAGTTTGCAGAGGTTCTGCTATTTTAGCTCTGCATAAAGGAACCCTGACTAATGAAAATGAATTATAATATTGTATGAAAAATAAATTCACGACTGTTATTAAGAAAGAAAACCTGGATGGTTCTTATCTGCTGGGTATATTTATAGTTTCGATGGCATCGCTGCTGCACGAGTTTACTCTTACGAGGATTCTATCGGTTTCGCTCTGGTACCATTTTGCTTTTATGATTATCAGTGTTGCTCTGCTCGGTATCGGTGTCAGCGGAGTTGTGCTTTCGCTTTTCCCGAAGATTATGCAGAAGCCGATAGATAAACTTCTCACTGTTCTGGCTATTATATACGGTTCGAGTGTTATTCTTACGTTTGTGATTTCATACTACATTCCGATTGACCCGTTCAGTCTTTTTACTCAGAAGATACAGTTTGTTATAATACCTGTATACTATGTACTAATGACTGTACCATTTTTCTTTTCAGGGCTGATTATTTCAGTACTGCTTACGAAATTTTCGGGTGATGTACAGAAACTTTATTTCTTTGACCTGGTAGGTGCGGGAGTTTCTGTGCTTGCGTTCACGTTGCTGCTTCCTTTTGCAGGAGGTAACGGAACAATCGTTTTTATTGCGGCTCTCGGATTTCTTGCTGCAATGGTATTCAGTTTAAGGAAGAACAATACTCTGTTTCTGGTTTCGATGGTGCTGATGATATCCGTCTTTGCATTCCTGATAAAGAAAGATGATATACTAAAAATAAGAGTTACTCCGAATAAAATTTATGCTAACTACATAGCTGAAAGGCCAGACCTGAATATGTTTACAGGCTGGAATACGATTTCAAAGATAGATGTGATGAAGGAAGAAGAAGCATCGCCTGACGGTTACAACGTGATGCTTGCAATTTTAGATGAGGGTAATGCAACTACAAACATTCCTAACGTCAGGAAGATGCCACCGCTTACAAAACCTTATGACGCATCGAACCTTGCATTCGTAGGAAAAGACTCTGCTGACAAGGTGTTTATAGTCGGTTCGGGCGGCGGAGGGGAAGTGCTGGTAAGTATGTTTCACGCTGCAAAGAAAGTAACGGGAGTTGAAATCAACGGTTTACTGAACGAGATAATAACGAATACTCTTGCAGGGTGGACAGGGCAGCTGATAAACAATAATCCGAAAGTGGAAATCATAACTGACGATGCGCGTTCAGTCCTGAAAAGAAGCAAGGATATTTACGACGTGATAATTTCTGCACATACAATCAGTGCATCTGCAGTTTCGAGCGGCTCTATGTCGATGGTTGAGAATTTTATTATGACCAAGGAAGCAGTGAAGGACTACCTGCGTCATCTTGACAGCAAAGGAACCCTTTATATTTCGAGACCTGAGTCGCAGCTACCTAAACTCGTAACTACTTTGAAAGAAGCAGGAAAGGAACTCGGGATAAAGAATGATGAATTGAATTATGTAGTATTCAAAAGACCTGCTACGGAATACGAAGTGACTAACAGTTACCTTGCTGGGGTTGTTTACAAGAGGAACGGTTTTGATTTACTAGATATGATGAGCATGAGGAATGAAGCAAGCGCATTGAACCTTGAGATTGAGTTTGACCCGCTGACTCAGCAGGAGAACATTTACAATAAACTTGTAAACTCAAAGAGTATTGAACTTGAAATTGCAAAGAATCCCTCGGTGCTTACGCCTGCAACAGACGACAAACCATTCTTTGACGACAACTACAAATTCTCGGATGTTACCTGGAGTACTGTAAAAGAAGTATTCTCGCAGGACGACAAGGCAATACTTGCACTGAAATCAAAACCAGTAGCACAGATAACATTACTAACTATGCTTGTACAGGTATTGTTTGTATCTGCACTGCTATTAATTTTACCCGCAGTATTCATAAAAGGTGAACGGAAGTTTAAAGCTGATAAAAAATTCCTGATGTTCTTTGCATTTATAGGAATAGGATATATTTCAATACAAATTGCACTGATACAGAAATTTACTCTCTTCCTCGGGCAGCCTGTTTACACGATGCTGACAGTAATTTCGTCTATGCTGATATTTTCAGGAATAGGTGCAAAGTATTCGGAAAAGTTTATAAACGGAAACAGGACAAAATTATATTCTGTATTTCTTGTAATTGCAATATACACGATGTTAATTGGACTGGTAAGTCCTCTGATGTTCGAAGCTTTTGTCTCATTAAGTCTCTTGTTGAGGATAATAATCACAATCGTATTGCTTGCACCGCTTGCATTCTTTATGGGAATGCCTTTCCCTACGGGAATAAAGATGCTGAAGAACGACGACTCCAGAATGGTTGGAATATCGTGGGCAGTGAACGGGTTCTTTTCCGTGATAGGGACAGTGATAACAATGATACTGGCGATGATGTTCGGGTTTAAGATTATATTCTTCATAGCGGGAGTTTTCTACCTGTTTGCGCTGTTTTTTATGACTATAAGATATAAGAATAATTTAGTAAATTTGTAGTATGTATCAGAAAAACATCTTATAAATTCACAAAACCAAACAATTTAAATTATATCATATTATGAGCGAAGACCACTACAGGAAAAAGACTTTAGCTATACTTGTCGGCGGAGGTCCTGCGCCGGGTATCAATGGAGTTATACGGTCAGTAACGATAGAAGCAATAAATTCCGGATTAAACGTTATAGGAATATACGACGGCTTTTCTTACCTAAGCAAAGGCGATTCGAGCCATGTTACTGAATTAAGAATTGATGACGTATCAAGAATTCATTTCGACGGAGGAAGCATTCTTCACACATCAAGGGTTAACCCTGCAAAGAGCAAGGAAATGCTCGATGCAACGATAAAAGCATTAACACAACTATCAGTAGATTACCTTGTTACGATAGGCGGCGACGATACAGCAACGAGTGCTTTAAGAATAGATTCATTAACAAAAGGACAGATACAGGTTGCGCACGTACCAAAAACAATCGATAACGATTTACCTCTTCCAGGAAATATGCCGACATTCGGCTATCAGACTGCCAGAGACTTTGGTTTCCACATTGTACAGTCTTTAATGGTTGATGCATCAACAACGAACAGATGGTACTACGTTGTAACGATGGGTAGAAAAGCAGGTCACCTTGCACTCGGTATCGGCAAGGCGGCAGGTGCAACGCTAACAATAATCGGCGAAGAGTTCAGGGATACAACAGTAAGTTTTGAAACTATCTGCGATATACTTGAAGCATCTATTATAAAAAGAATGTCACAGGGAAACTCGTACGGAGTAGCTATACTTGCAGAAGGAATTATCACCCGCATAGACCCTGAAGAGCTTAAGAACCATCCTTACGTAAACCTTGAAACAGACTTACACGGACATATAAGACTTTCAGAAATTGACCTTGGCAGAATCACAAAAGATGAAGTGAGAAGAAGGCTGAGAGAAAGAGGAATCAACACAACAATCGTAAACAAGGACATCGGTTACGAACTGAGATGTGCATCGCCGATACCGTACGACTGTGAGTACACACAGGATCTGGGTTATGCGGCGGTCAGGTATTTGCTTACCGGAAACACAGGAGCGATTGTAACAGTTGATAAGGGACAGTTAATACCAATCAAGTTTGAAGACATTATCGGAAAAGACGGGAAGATTGCAACGAGAGAAGTGGACGTGGATTCAGACAGCTATCAGGTAGCGAGAAAATATATGATAAGACTTGAGAAGAACGATTTTGATGAACTGAAAAATGTTGCAAGACTTGCTTTAATAGGAAATATGTCGACAGAGGAATTTGTTGAGAAGTATAAATATCTTGTCAACGATCCGCCTGTCAAGCCGGTTAAGGCAAAAGAAACAGCAAAAGTAAAAGCTGAAAAGAAAAATTAAGATAATTTACTTAAGCCCGCAGTATAAACTACGGGCTTTTTTGTTTCCATTAATAAAGAAGGAATTAAAATGAAAATCGGAGTACTCACATCGGGCGGTGACTGTCCGGGGCTTAATGCAGTTATAAGAGCAATCACGCGCAAAGGTACAGACCTTGATTATGAAGTAGTCGGTATTTTAAACGGCTGGAAAGGTTTGTTCGATGAAAGTTATATGGCATTGAATTCAAAAACAGTTG
>CAIUQV010000657.1 GCA_903901375.1 uncultured Ignavibacteriota bacterium | reverse complement strand
GATTATTTTGTAATCTGTTCTGCTTCTTCTACAACTATGGTTAAGGCAATTGCAGACCATCTTTTTAAGGAAACCAAACTTGCAGGCGAAAAAGTATGGCGCGATGAAGGTTATTCAGGCTTGACCTGGGTACTGCTCGACTTTGTTGACGTGGTAGTCCATATTTTCCACGAAGATACAAGGAAATTCTATAACCTTGAAGGTTTATGGGGTGATGCGGAGATAGAAGAAATTCCCGAAGATTTTAAATTCAGGAAAGCCACTGTAAAGAAATCTGCTTCCGTTAAAACCGTAAAGAAAGCAGTTACAAAAACCAAACCCGCTAAAGTAAAAACTGCTCCTAAAAAGACTATTAAGACGAAATAAAGAAATGAGAAAACCCAGAATTGTTCTCACCTGCGGTGATACAAACGGAATAGGGCCGGAAATAGCGATTAAGATTCTTAATGCAAAAGGTCTTACTTCGCTTTACGACTTAAAAGTAATTATCCCTGCTTCTGTAGTTGAGCATTACTGCAATTCTCTTGAAATCCCCTTACCGGATAAGAACAGAATAATTGATATTCCGGATTTGAAAGTCAGGGTTAAAGAAGGGCGTATAGATAAAAAAGCAGGTAAGGTAGCAGCTGATTCAATCAGGATTGGAGTTGAACTTTGTTTAAGGAATCAGTTTGATGCGATTGTTACACTGCCTATATCAAAGAAATCTTTCAACCTTGCCGGGTTTAATTTTCCGGGACATACAGAATACCTGAGGGCACTCACAGGATGCGAACGGACGATAATGATTATGTACTCAAAAGAACTGATAATCACTCCTGTGACAATTCACGTTGCTCTGCGGAAGGTAACTACTGTTCTTGAAAAATCTGTTCTGAAAAGTAACTTACTTCTTCTGAATAAAACTCTGACTGAAAACTTAAAAATAAGATCTCCGAAGATTGCAGTTCTTGCCATTAATCCTCACGCAGGTGACGGCGGACTACACGGAACTGAAGAGAAGACTAAACTTGAACCTGTGATTAAGGAATTAAGAACCCGCGGTATTAAAGTGGAAGGACCTTTTCCCGCGGACGGATTTTTCGGTAGCTTTGCATACAAAGAATATAATGCCGTTGCAGGGGCTTACCACGACCAGTCTCTGATACCTTTTAAGATAATTTCTGAAGGCCGCGGCGTGAACTTAACAGCAGGACTGCCGATTATAAGAACATCACCGACACACGGAACTGCGTACGATATTGCGGGAAAGAATAAGGCAAAACTTGAGAGTACAATAGGGGCAATAGAACTTGCAGCTAAATTAATTAAAAAGTAATGATTACATTCAACAATATAACTTTTTCCTATGCCAGTAAAGAAATATTTTCCGAAGCGTCTGTTGATATAAACAAAGGCGAGTTTGTTTTTGTCGTGGGCGAAAGCGGAATCGGTAAGACTACTTTGCTGAAACTGATTTACTTCGACGTTAAACCCAAAAGCGGAACTGTTGTCTTCGACGATTATAATTCCGGTACTGTGGATAAAACAGAGATTCCTTTTCTCAGAAGAAAAATCGGAATTGTCTTTCAGGATTTTAAACTGCTTAACGACAGGAATATATTTGAAAATATTGCAGTACCATTGTACATAGCTGGTTCCAAAAAGGAATCAACCAAGAAACGTGTCTTTGATATAGCTTCCAAACTTGGCCTGATGGAAAAACTTAACATCTTTCCTTACGATTTATCCGGCGGTGAACAGCAGAGAGTTGCTATTGCAAGAGCAATGATTACAGAGCCGTTACTGCTTATTGCAGACGAACCTACGGGCAACCTCGATCCGTTCGTTGCTATGGATATCGTTAAACTTCTGAACGATATAAATAAGACAGGCACAACGCTGATAATGGCTACGCATAATTTTGACATCGTGAAAAAGTTCGGTGATAAACGTATACTGCAGCTTAAAGACAGAAAAATATTCGACGTTCGCCTTAAAACATAAATAAGATTCCTCAAAGTTTTAGTTTAAAGAATCTTATTTGTCTAAACTGTATTTATGTGTTACCGCTTTTATCTGTTGACTAAGAACTCAACTACTTTCTGCCAGTCTTCTTTGAAATTGTACGGGAACCTGTCTTCCGGTTTTATGTGAAAAGCAGTTTCAAGCATTTCAATTCCAAGTTCGGTTTCTTCAGTCAGAAAATAAATCTTAGCCATTTCATAATACGGGTCTGCCCAGTCTGCTTTATATTCAAGAGCTTTATTAAAACAGTCCATGGCGTCTTCGTAATTATGCAGGTCTGCGAGAGCACAGCCGAAATCGTAAATTGCTTCGTAATTATCGGGTTCTAATTTAAGCACCTGTCTGTAGCAGTCTAAAGATTCATCAATCCT